>NZ_AJFC01000021.1:0-21901 GCF_000256505.1 Rhodococcus sp. P14
GAACCGGCGGTGCTGCGGTACGGGATCCGATCGATGCTCACGCCGTCGTCGCCCGTGTACGTGCCGCCCGCGGTCGACCTGCGGTTGTGGCGGTTCCTGGTGGGCTTCGCGCGGCACTGCCCCCCCCGCCGGTGGCGGGCGGCGATGACCGTGTTCGCCGAGGTGAACCGGAGCGCGCTGGGCGCCTACGACGATCTGGCCGGCGGCGGTGTCGTCGAACAGACCCGCCCGGCGGATCCGTTCCTGGCCGCGTTCGCGTCCGAGGACGACCGTCGCGTCCTCGTCGAGGAGTTCCGGCAGGTGACCGCGGCCGGCGGCGAGGTGGATTTCGACCTGCTCGACGGGGACACGATCCGCACTCTGGAACCACTGCTCGGCGACGGGGTGCGGGCCGGGATCCGCCTGCGGGGGCAGCGGTTCGTCGATCCGCCGCGGTTCGTCGCCGCACTGGCGGACTCGGTGCGTGACCGCGGAGGTGCGGTCGTCACCGGATGCGAGGTGCAGGCGGTCCGGGACGACGCCCGGGGTGTGCGGGTAGTCGGTACCGACGGCACGGACCGGGCGGCAGATGCGGTGGTGCTGGCCACCGGGGCCAGGCTGACCGACCTGGCCCGGCCGTTCGGGGTCCGGACGCCGGTTCAGGCCGGCCGCGGGTACAGCTTCAGCGTGCGCCCGGCGGACCTGCCGAAGAACCCGATCTACTTCCCGGCCCAGCGGGTCGCGTGCACGCCGCTGCACGACCGGTTCCGCATCGCCGGGATGATGGAGTTCCGGCGGCCCGACGCCCCGCTCGACCCGCGCCGGATCCAGGCCATCGTCGACGCCGCACGACCGCTGCTCACCGGCATCGACTGGTCCGCCCGCACGGAGGAATGGGTGGGCTCGCGTCCCTGCACCCCGGACGGTCTGCCACTGGTCGGGGGGACCCGCTCGGCGCGCGTGTTCGTCGCCGGCGGTCACGGCATGTGGGGGGTGGCGCTCGGCCCGCTGACCGGGCGGCTGCTGGCCGACGCGATGACCGGTACGCCGGCGGCGGTCCTGCGGCACTTCGATCCGCTGCGCTGACGATCAGTCCAGCGCCCCGATCGCCGCCTCCGCCGCGGCGACGAGTTCCCCGCTCGCGGCGAGCCGGACCGCGACGTCGATCTCGGGACCGAGCCACCGGTCCGGGCCGGGCCCGGCCACGTACCGGCGGAGTGCGGCGACGACAGCGCCGGTCCCGGGCGCCGGAGCAAGCGGGGCACGCAGGTCCAGGGCGCGCGCCGCGGTCAGGGCCTCGATGGCCAGGACGCGGGTCAGTGCGTCGAGGCTGCGGCGCAGCTTGCGGGCAGCGGACCAGCCCATCGACACGTGGTCCTCCTGCATGGCCGACGACGGAACGGAGTCGACACTGGCCGGCACGGCGAGGCGTTTGAGGTCGGCGACGAGCGCGGCCTGGGTGTACTGGGCGATCATGTGCCCGCTGTCGACGCCGGGGTCGTGCGCGAGGAACGGCGGCAGGCCGTGGCTGCGGGCCACGTCGAGCAGCCGGTCGGTGCGGCGTTCGCTGATGCTCGCGACGTCGGCGACGACGATCGCGAGGAAGTCGAGGGCGTACGCCAGCGGGGCGCCGTGGAAGTTGCCGTTCGATTCGATCCGGCCGTCGCCGGTGACGACGGGGTTGTCGATCGCGGAGGCGAGTTCGCGCCCGGCGACCTGCTCGGCGTGGGCGAGGGTGTCGCGGGCCGCTCCCGCGACCTGCGGGGCGCACCGCAGCGAGTAGGCGTCCTGCACCACCGGGCAGTCTGGGGTGCGGTGGCTGGCCACGACGGCGGAACCGGCGAGGAGCCGGGTCATGTTGGCGGCGGCCACCGCCTGGCCGGGGTGCGGCCGCAGGGCGTGCAGGTCGGCGGCGAAGACCCGGTCCGTGCCGAGCAGCGCTTCGGTGCTCATCGCGGCCGTGACGTCGGCGAGCCGCAGCAGGGCGCGCAGATCGTGGCACGCGAGGACCAGCATGCCCAGCATCCCGTCGGTGCCGTTGACGAGGGCGAGTCCTTCCTTCTCGGCGAGCACGACGGGATCGAGGCCCGCCGCGGCGAGAGCCTGTGCGGCCGGTACGAGCCTGCCCGCGGCGTCGCGGACGTCGCCCTCGCCGGTGAGTGCGAGGGCCACGTGGGCGAGGGGCGCGAGATCCCCGGAGCAGCCGAGGCTGCCGTGCTCGGGCACCACCGGGGTGATGCCCGCATTCAGCATCGCGGCGTAGGCCGTGGCCGTCCCGGGACGGACCCCGGTGTGCCCGGTGGCGAAGGTCGACAGGCGCAGCAGCATCATCGCGCGGACCACCTCCCGTTCCACCTCGGGGCCGGTCCCGGCGGCGTGGGATCGGATTATGCTGCGCTGCAGATCGATTCGTGATTCCGGCGGAATGTGGCGGGTGGCGAGCGCGCCGAAGCCGGTGGTGATGCCGTACGCGGCCCGGGGGTCGTGGGCGAGCGCGTCGACCACTGCGCGGGCGGCGCCGACGAGGGCGAGCGCCTCCGCGGAGATCCGGACCGGCACACCGGACCGCGCCACGCGCAGGACGTCGTCCGCGGCGACGGGACCGACCCCGACGACGACCTCCCCGGCCACGGTCACCTCCCGATCGATACGCGCTATCCGGATTGTGTCCCGGGCACCGGCCGGTGCGCCGCGGAATCGCGGCGGCAAGGCCGGCCGGGTGACCGAGGCAGGTCCGGTTCGATCGGGGGCGCGGTCGCCTGCCTCGGGTTCACACGGCGTCCGGGTTCACGAGTCCGCCCCCCAACGAGCCCTCGACCCGGTCGAACCACTCGAGCACGGCTCGTTCGTAGACGATGCCGAAGTCCAGGGTCGCCGACGAGTACGGGTCCGCACCGCACTCGGCGGCCGCGCGCTCGTAGTCGGCGAGCCGGCGTTCGTGGGCGACACGGTGAACGGCGAGCATCTCGGCCAGCCTGCCGGGGGGCAGGTGCCTGCCGAACGCGACGGTGAGCAGCAGCGGGTAGCGGATGTTCTCCGGCCCGGGTTCGCGTTCGATCCACTCGGCGAACGCGGCCCGGCCGGCGCCGGTGAGCGCGAACGGCTTGCGGTCGCGCGGGCCCACCTCGCCGGCCTCGACCAGACCGGCCCGTTCCATCGCGGCGAGTTCGCGGTACACCTGGCTGGTCGTGATCGACCAGAACTTCCCGATCCGCTCCTGCGCGGTCACCACCAGGTCCCACCCCGTCTTCGGCCCTTCGTGCAGGAATCCCAGCAGCGATGCCGCGGTGGCATTGAGCGGGCGCGCCGCGGTGGCCTCGAGCGGACGAGCCGCAGTGGCCTCGAGCGGACGAGCCGCAGTGGCCTCGTGCGGACGGGCGGGGGCCTCGGACGGGCGATCGGCCATATTCGGCACCTTCCAGAGGGTTGACATTCCACTGTGGCATATCCACCATGGTGATAGCGACCTTCCATTGTGGAACTTCCATCCGCAGACCCTCGGTCGCTTCGACCCCTCCGGGAGGCAGCGATGGACTACGCCGACGGCATCCGCATCTCCGACTCCGAACGTGAACGCCTCGTCGACGAGCTGGGCCGGCACCTCACCGCCGGCCGGCTCACGATCGGCGAGTTCGACCAGCGCGTCGGAGCGGTGTACCGATCCGTCACCACCGACGAGGCGCGCCGCGTGCTGAGCGACCTTCCCACGGCACCCCCACCCGCCCCCGCACCCGTCCGCGCCCCCGCTCGCACCCCCGCCCGCACCGCAGCCCCCCGGCTCCCCGCGCATCAGCGGATCGAATGGGCGGCGTGGGCTGCAGCCGGGACGATCAACCTCGTGATCTGGTCGATCGTGTCGATCGCCGTCGGCGCGACGGTGTACCCGTGGCCGATCTGGGTGATCGGACCGTGGGGACTGGTACTGCTCGGCCGAACGCTCGCCGGCCGAGAGGGCACCACCCTCCCGAGGGGCCCCGGCCTCGGCGGACGGCACACCCTCCGGTGGTGCGCATCACAAACTCGGCTATGATCGACGGGAATTACTTGTAACTCGCGGTTACGCGAAGGATCAGGGAGGACCCCCGTGTCGAAGACCCTCGAAGCCACCGTCGAGATCACCGCATCGCCGCAGCAGGTGTGGCAGGTGATCTCCGACCTGAAGCGGATGGGCGAGCGGAGCCCGCAGTGCCGGAAGATGGTCGTCCTCGGCGGACCCGTCGGCGCGGGGACCAAGACGATCAACATCAACCGCAAGGGCCTGCTCGTGTGGCCCACCACCGCCAAGGTGCTCTCGTTCGAGCCGGGCCGCCTGCTCCGCTTCCGGGTCGCGGAGAACGGCACCGTCTGGTCGTTCGCTCTGGAACCGACGCAGACCGGCACCCGTGTGACCCAGAGGCGGGAAGCCCCCAACGGCACCAGCAAGGTCTCGCAGTTCCTCATCGACAAGGTTCTCGGTGGCGCCACCGCCTTCGACGACGACATGGTCGTCGGCATGAACGCCACCCTCGCGCGCATCAAGCGGGAGGCGGAGGGCGCGGCCCTCGCCCGGTGACCCTCCTCGCGTAGGCTGTGAGAGCCCGCGGGCCGCACGCCCGCGGGTCACACCGCGCGACACTAAGAGGAGCCGTGGCCCGAAAGCCCACACCCCCCGGAACCCCACCGCCCACCAGCGTCGAACACGTACTCGAACTGGTCCGGAAGACGATTCCACCGCTCCACCCGGCCGGCATCCCCTTCGTCGCCGCGCCTCTCGCCGTCGCGGCGCTCGGCCGCAACCGCAAGTGGATCCGTCGCGCCGGCCTCGTCTCGGCCGCCGCCACCGCCGGGTTCTTCCGGCACCCGCACCGGGTGCCGCCGAACCGGGTCGGCGTCGTCGTGGCGCCCGCCGACGGGGAGGTGGCCCTCGTCGACACGGCGGTGCCACCCGCCGAACTCGAGATGGGTACCGAACCACGGCCGCGGGTGAGCATCTTCCTTTCCGTGCTGGACGTGCACGTCCAGCGCAGTCCCGTCGGCGGCACCGTCACCAAGGTCGTGCACCGGCCGGGGCAGTTCCTCTCGGCCGATCTCGCCGATGCCAGCGAAGTCAACGAGCGCAACAGCATGCTGCTCGAGACCCGCGACGGAGCCGACGTGGCCGTCGTCCAGATCGCCGGGCTGCTCGCCCGCCGCATCGTGTGCGACGCCCAGGTGGGTGACACGCTGCCGATCGGCGACACCTACGGCCTGATCCGTTTC
The DNA here is from genome assembly GCF_000256505.1 of Rhodococcus sp. P14. Classification (NCBI taxonomy): domain Bacteria; kingdom Bacillati; phylum Actinomycetota; class Actinomycetes; order Mycobacteriales; family Nocardiaceae; genus Rhodococcus; species Rhodococcus sp. P14. The sequence goes on from NZ_AJFC01000021.1 coordinate 5,218, forward strand.
GGTTCCCGCGTCGACACCTACCTGCCCCCGGGCAGCACTCTCCTCGTCGAGCGCGGGCAGAAGACGATCGGCGCCGAGACCGTCATCGCTCAGCTCCCGTGAGCCGGTCCGCAGCATCCCAGGCAGCCCCGGAACGCAGACGCCGCGGGCGTCCGCAGGCCGTGCGGCTGCTGCCGAGCGTCATCACGATCCTCGCGCTCTCCGCCGGCCTGTCGGCGGTGAAGTTCGCCCTCGACGGCCAGTTGGGCACCGCGCTGGGCATGATCGGTGCGGCGGCCGTGCTGGACTCCCTCGACGGGCGCATCGCCCGCCTGCTCGACGCCACCACCAAGATCGGCGCCGAACTGGACTCGTTGTCCGACGCCGTCGCGTTCGGCGTGGCGCCGGCCCTCGTGCTGTACGTGACGCTGCTGGACGGCAGCCCCTTCGGCTGGATCGTCGCCCTGCTGTACGCGGTCAGCATCGTGCTGCGCCTCGCCCGGTTCAACACGCTGCTCGAGGACGACACGGTGCCCGCGTACGCACGCGAGTACTTCGTCGGCGTGCCGTCCCCCGCCGGTGCCCTCGTCGCCCTGGCACCGGTCGCCGCCCACGTCCAGTGGGGCGACGGCTGGTGGGACTCCTACCCGGTGGTGGCCGTCTGGACGTTGCTCACCGCCGCCCTCGTCGTCAGTCAGATCCCGACCCTGGCGATGAAGTCGGTGTCCGTCCCGCCGCGCTACGCGGTGGTCCTGCTGGTACTCGTGGCGGTCGCGGCGGCCGCGCTGGTCACCTACCCGTACGTGCTCATGCTCGTCCTCGTCGGCCTGTACCTGGCGCACATCCCGTTCGCGGTCCGTTCCAAGCGCTGGGTGGCGGCGCGTCCGGAGACCTGGAACATCAAACCGTCCGAGCGGCGCGCCCTGCGCGCCGAGCACCGCGCCCTGCGGCCCCGCCGGGTCGGGATCCGGCGCGCCCCCCAGCCCCGGCAGTCCGCCGCGCGGCTCGGTCTGCGCCGCCCCCGCGGACGCTGACGACGCTCTAGGCTCGGCGGGGTGAGCAGCCCCGAACTCGCATTGACCGTCCGTCTGAACACCTCCGCGGCCGATGCACGCCGCGGCGTGGTCCGCGTGCACCCGGAGGTACTCACCGCGCTGGGCCTGCGCGAATGGGATGCGATCGGCCTGATCGGCGGGCGTCGCACCGCGGCCGTCGCCGGCCTCGCCCCCGCCGGCACCCCCACCGGCACGATCCTGCTCGACGACGTGACACTGTCCAACGTGGGGCTGCGCGAGGACGCCACCGTCCTCGTCGGCCCGGTCGTCGTCCGCGGCGCCCGCACCGTCGCGGTCACCGGATCGGCGCTCGCCACCCACACGATCGACGACGTCACGCTGCGTCAGGCACTGCTGGGCAAGGTCCTCACCGTCGGCGACGCGGTGTCCCTGCTGCCCCGCGACCTCGGACCGGGCACGAGCACCGCCCCCACCACCCGCACGCTGTCCCGCACGTTCGGGATCGCCTGGACCACGGAACTGCTCACCGTCACCGCCGTCGACCCCGGTGCACCGGTGAGCGTGCAGCCGAACACCGCGGTGCGCTGGGGCAGCGCCCCGGCCGGACGACTCGTCGCCGAGGCCCCGGACGCCGTGCGGTCGGTCCGGGCCCCGGCTCCCGCACCGCCGCCGCCACCGGTGGAGGACCTCGTCGGCGTGCAGACCCAGGCCGGCAAGCTCTCCGAGTGGCTGAAGCTGGCCCTCGACGAGCCCGAACTGCTGCGCACCCTCGGCGCCTCCCCCCACCTCGGGGTGCTGATCACCGGGCCCGCCGGGGTCGGCAAGGCCACCCTCGCCCGCGCGGTGCTCGCCTCCCGTCGCGTCGTCGAACTCGACGGGCCCGGGGTGGGCGCCACCGCCGCCGACGACCGGCTGCGCCGGGTCACGGCCGCCGTCGCCGACCTGGCCGCCGGCGGGGTCCTGCTGGTCACCGACATCGATGCCCTGCTGCCCGCGGACCCCGAACCGGTGTCGGCGCTGATCCTCGACCAGTTGCGCCGCGCCGTCGACACCGTCGGGGTTGCGCTCGTCGCGACCACGGCCCACCCCACCGAGGTGGATGCGCGGGTCCGGTCCCCCGAGATCTGCGACCGGGAACTGGCCCTGCCGCTGCCCGACGGCGCCACCCGCCGCGCCCTCCTCGACGTGCTGCTGCGCCGGGTGCCCACCGGCGACCTCGCCCTCGACGCCGTCGCCGCCCGCACACCCGGCTTCGTCGTCGCCGACCTGGCCGCCCTCTGCCGGGAGGCGGCCCTGCGGGCGGCGGCGCGGGCGAGTCGCGACGACACCGAGCCGAAGCTGACCCAGGACGACCTGCTCGGTGCCCTCGAGGTGATCCGCCCCCTGTCGCGGTCGGGCACCGAGGAGCTGGCCATCGGCAGCGTCACTCTGGACGACGTCGGCGACATGGTCGACACCAAACAGTCGCTCACGGAGGCGGTGCTGTGGCCCTTGCAGCACCCCGACTCCTTCGCGCGCCTCGGCGTCGAGCCGCCACGCGGTGTGCTCCTCTACGGGCCCCCGGGGTGCGGCAAGACCTTCCTGGTGCGGGCACTGGCCAGCTCGGGACAGCTCAGCGTGCACGCCGTCAAGGGCGCCGAGCTGATGGACAAGTGGGTGGGTGCCTCGGAGAAGGCCGTGCGGGAGCTGTTCCAGCGGGCCCGCAACTCCGCACCGGCACTGGTGTTCCTCGACGAGATCGACGCGCTCGCCCCCAGGCGCGGGCAGAGCTCCGACTCCGGGGTCACCGACCGGGTGGTGGCCGCGCTGCTCACCGAACTCGACGGGGTCGAACCCCTGCGCGACGTCGTGGTGCTCGGCGCCACCAACCGGCCCGACCTGATCGATCCGGCTCTGCTGCGCCCCGGCCGGCTCGAGCGGCTGGTGTTCGTGCCGCCGCCGGACGCCGAGGCCCGCGCGGCGGTGCTGCGCACCGCGGGCCGGTCGGTGCCGCTGGCCGACGACGTGGACCTCGGCGCCCTCGCCGCCGACCTCGACGGGTACTCCGCGGCGGACTGTGCGGCGCTGCTGCGGGAGGCGGCGCTCGCGGCGATGCGCCGCAGCGTGGACGCCGCGGCGGTCACCGCCGACGATGTGGCGACGGCACGGAAGGCGGTGCGCCCCTCGCTGGACGCCGCACAGGTCGAACACCTGCGCGCCTACGCCGAGGGACGCTGACGATGCCGGCGGTGACGGTGCGGGTGGACGAACCCGTCGCGGGGCTCGCGGCGTTGTGTGCGGGCGCTCTCGCCGGCTTCGCCGTGTCGGCGGACGTGGTGGCGCTCCCCGCCGGCACCGGCAGCGCGGCGGCACCGATCGTGTTCGCGGTGGCGGCGGTGCTGGCGGTCGCGGGGCTGCAACGCTCCGGCTCGCGCCGCACGGCGTGGCTGCTGGCGGCCGGCTGCACGGTGGTGCTCGCAACGGTGCGCTTCGCGGTGCCGGCCGCCGACGTCGACACCCTCACCGCGCTGGACCTGACCGGGGCGGGGGCGGCCGGGATCCTGCTGGGGGCGGCGATCGCCGCGGCGTGGGGGGAACCGATCGGGCAGTGGGCGGTGGTCGCCGGGACGTGGGCGGTGTTCCTCGTCGCCGGTCCGACGGGGACGTCGCTGCAGTCGTCGGCGCTGCCGTCGCCGCTGCAGTGGCCGCTCGCCGTCGGGGCCGGAGCCGTGGTGCTCGCCGCGCTCGTCGCGGGGCCCGGAGCCCGGGTGCAGCGGCCGGATGCCCGGCTGCCGATCGTCGCGGTCGGAGCGACCGCGGTGCTCGTCGTCGGTCTGCACGTGCTCGGAGGCTGGGTGGGCGAGCACGCGGCAGGGGCGTGGATGTGGCCGGTCGCCGTCGGCGCGCTCGCCGCGACGGTGCTCGGCGTCGAGGCCGTCGCGCGTGTCCTGCCCTTCGCGGACGGCCGGTTCCCCGTCGCCGCGCTCGGGGCGACGGCCGCGGCGTACCCGCTCGTCGACGATCTCGCCGGGACGGAAGTGTCCGCGTGGGTGCCCGCGACCGGGCTGCTGGCCGTCGCGGCGGGAGCGGCGCTGGCGTGGCGGGTGCCGCGGGTCGACCTGGGACTGGGGGTGGCCCTGATCGTCACGCTGACCGTTGCGCTGTGGCCGGGCGTCGGGGCGGACGGCCCGCAGCTGCTGGTGCGCGTCGCACTGGTCGCCGCGGGTACCGGTCTCGCGCTGGGGGCGGCGCTGCCGCGGGCGGCGCCGGTCGCCGCGATGGGTCTGGCGCTGCCGTTCACGGCGGCCACGGTCGCCGCGGTGGCGGCCCTACCCGCCGACCAGCGGATGCTCACCGGTGCGCTGGTCGCAACCGGCGCGGTGTGTGCCTGGCGCTGCCGGGGTTGACGTCGCCGCTCTCACCGGGCCCGGACGAGACCGAGGGCGTGCAGGTGCTCGAACACGAGCATCGAGCCCGGCGCGACCTCGGGGAGGGCGGCGTAGTCGGCGACCGTGAACCAGCCGAGCTCGGCGATCTCCGCCGCCGGACGCGGTTCGCCGGCGAGTTCGGCCGTGAAGCAGGTCATGTGCAGTCGGGTGCCGGGCGGATGGCCGAACGCATCGGCCTCGAAAATCCCCACCTCGGCCACGGTGCCGTCGACGAGGTCGACGCCGAGTTCCTCGCGGATCTCCCGGTGCAGGGCCTGCTCGGGCGTCTCGCCGGGGTCGATCTTGCCGCCCGCCATGTAGAAGGTGGTCTTGCCGACGGAACGGGTCTGCAAGAGGCGTCCGTCACGGACGTACGCGAGCGCGGCGGTACGGATCGAGCCGGTGTCGGGCATGGAGGGACTCTACGATGGGAGGCGGACGCCTGGGCGTCGACGGTCCGTTCGCAACGTTGCGAACGATGCCGGTAGACTTCGGGCCAATCCGATTTGTCCATTTGCACGGCAGCGCGTGTGCCGGGGCTTTCCCGGTTCCGCGCAGTTCGGGCATCGTCCCCTGCGGGCGGGGCCCACCAATTGCAAGCCTGTTACACCCCGCCGCCAGGCCCGACCCCGACGGAGTGCCTTTTGCTCGCCATACTCATCGCTCACGCGGTCGCCACGCTCGTCGCGCCGCCTTTGGTCAGAGTCATGGGGAGAAATGCGTTCCTGCCGCTCGCGCTGGTGCCGCTGGCGAGTCTCGGCTGGGTGATCGGCAACTGGAGCACCGAACGCACCCTGCAGATCGCCTGGGCTCCGGGTCTGTCGATGAACATCGACATGCGCTTCGACTCCCTCGCAGCGATCATGTCGGCGCTGGTGCTGGGCATCGGCGCGCTCATTCTGCTCTACTGCGCCCGGTACTTCACCGACGACGAGCCCCGCCTGGGGATCTTCGCCGCCCAGATGGTCGCCTTCGCCGGGGCCATGTTCGGTCTCGTGACCAGCGACAACATGCTGGTTCTCTACATCTTCTGGGAACTGACGACGGTCCTGTCGTTCCTGCTCGTCGGCCACTACGCGGAGCGGGCGTCGAGCCGCCGCGCGGCCACCCAGGCCCTGCTCGTCACCACCGCCGGTGGCCTCGCCATGCTCGTCGGCGTCATCGTGCTCGGGCAACTGGTGGGCAGCTACAACCTCTCCGACGTGATCGCGGCCGCCCCGAGCGGCTGGCTGGCCGGGGTGGGCATCGCCCTGGTGCTGGTCGGCGCCCTGTCGAAATCCGCGGTGGTACCGCTGCACTTCTGGCTGCCCGGGGCGATGGCGGCCCCGACGCCCGTCTCCGCGTATCTGCACGCCGCCGCGATGGTGAAGGCGGGCATCTACCTGGTCGCGCGGCTGGCTCCGGCGTTCGCCGATGCGGCGCCCTGGCGGCCCATCGTCGTCACCCTCGGCCTGGCCTCGATGCTGCTCGCCGGCTGGCGCGCGTTCCGGGCCTTCGACCTGAAGCTGATCCTGGCCTTCGGCACCGTCAGCCAGCTCGGCTTCCTCATCGCGCTCGTCGGGATCGGCAGCCGGGAGGCAGCGCTGGCGGGCATGGCCATGGTCGTGGCCCACGCGATGTTCAAGGCCTGCCTGTTCATGGTGGTGGGCATCGTCGACCACGGCGCAGGCACCCGCGACATCCGCAAGCTCGCGCACCTCGGGAAACGGACGCCGTTCCTCGCGGCCGTCGCGGCCGTCGCCGCGATGAGCATGGGCGGGTTGCCCGTGTTCATCGGGTTCGTCGGCAAGGAGGCCGCCCTCGAGGCCGTGCAGGTGACGACCCTGCTGAGTCCGGGCGCGCGGATCGCGGTCCTCACCGCGATCGTCGTCGGATCGATCCTCACCCTGGCATACAGCATCCGTTTCGTGTGGGGCGCCTTCGGACGCAAGCAACTCAAGCGCCCGAGTCCGGCCGTGCAGAGCTTCCACGAGCCGGGGCCACTGCTGCTGTTCTCTCCGACCGTCCTGGCGTTCGGCGGGCTGGCCGCCGGACTCGCCGCGCCGTGGATCGACACGCTGCTCTCCCCCTACGCGGACACGCTGCCCAGCACCCTGGACAAGCCGTACCACCTCGCGCTGTGGCACGGCGTCGGACTCCCCCTCGTGCTGACTGCCGTCGTCGTGGTCGGAGGAACCACGCTGTACCTCGCACACCGCACCATCTCGCGCCTGAAGTTCGAACGTCCGATGCTCGGCAACGCCGACCGCATGTACGACGAGACGTTGCGGCTCATGGACACCGTGTCGATGCGTCTGACCGGCTTCCTCCAGCGGGGATCGCTGCCGTTGACCCAGGCGACGATCCTGGTGACGCTGGTCCTGCTCCCCACGATCCTGCTGTTCGTGTTCGGTGTCGCGGAACGTCCCCGGCTGCGCTGGTGGGACAGCCCGTTCGAGTTCGTGGTGGTGCTCGCGATCATCGGCGGTGCCCTCGCCGCCGCGATCATGCGCAACCGGATCGCCGGCGTGCTCGTCGTCGGCCTCACCGGATACGGCTGCGGCCTGCTCTTCGCCTTCCACGGCGCCCCGGACCTCGCGTTGACGCAGGCGCTGGTGGAAACCCTGACGCTGGTGATCTTCGTGCTGGTGCTGCGCAAGCTGCCGGCCGAGAACCGGCACGTCGCCGGGAACCGCCTCCGCCGAGCCCTCCTCGGGGTGGCCGTCGGCGCGACGGTCACCGGAATCGGGGCCTTCGCCGTCGCGGCCCGCAGCACCGAACCGATCGCCCTGCTCCTCCCGCAGGCCGCCTACGAGTTGGGCGACGGCAAGAACGTCGTCAACGTCCTGCTCGTCGACATCCGGGCGTGGGACACCCTCGGGGAGATCTCGGTGCTGCTCGTGGCCGCGACGGGCGTGGCGAGCCTGGTCTTCCGTACCCGGCGGTTCGGAGCGGCCCCCCGGGTCGCCGACGCCCCCGCCGCGCAACTCGACGCCGTGGCCGCCAGCACCGAGACGACCTGGCTCCGGGGTGGGGACCTGATCGATCCGCGACACCGGTCGCTGATCCTCGAGGTCACGACCCGGCTGGTCTTCCCCACGATGATGGTGCTGTCGGTGTACTTCTTCTTCGCGGGCCACAACGCCCCGGGCGGCGGCTTCGCCGGTGGGCTCACCGCCGGCCTGGCTCTGGTGCTGCGCTATCTCGCCGGTGGTCGCTACGAACTCGGCGAGGCCGTCCCGATCGACGCGGGCAAGATCCTGGGCCTGGGCCTGACCTTCTCGGCGGGCACCGCGCTCGTCTCGTTGTTCCTCGGGGCGCCCGCGCTCTCCTCGGCGACACTCGAACTCACTCTGCCCCTACTGGGAGACGTCAAGATGGTGACCGCCCTGTTCTTCGATCTCGGTGTGTATCTGATCGTGGTCGGCCTGGTGGTCGATGTGCTCCGCAGCCTCGGAGCCCGGCTCGACGCCGAGATCGTCGGTGAACGCCGATGACCGTCAACCTGACGCTGCTCATCGCCACCGGGGTGCTCGTCGCCTCCGGGGTGTACCTCCTGCTCGAGCGCAGCATCATCAAGATGCTGCTCGGGCTCCTGCTGATCGGCAACGGCATCAACCTGCTGATCATCGGGCTCGCCGGTCCCGCCGGCGAACCGCCGATCATCGGATTCGGCAACGAACTCCACGAGGAGATGGCCGATCCGCTCGCGCAGGCGATGATCCTGACCGCCATCGTCATCACGATGGGTGTCGCGGCGTTCGTGCTCGCCCTGACGTACCGGTCCTTCACGCTCAGCGCGCGCGACGAGGTCGAGAACGACCCCGAGGACACCAAGGTGTCCCAGCGCCGGACGCGCGCCGACGCCCCGGACCGGGACCGCTCGGACGATCCGGTCACGGGCGAGCCGAGCAAGATCGGCGACGCCTTCGATTCCGCCGGCAACCCCATCCCCCTCGAGGAGCTGACCAACATCGAGGATCTCGAGTGCTACGAGGACCTGCACGACGGGGACTTCGACGACGAGACCGACTCCGCCTACAGCGACGGTGAGCCGGCACGCGGAGACGATGCGCCGTCCCCGCGAGGAGGGACCCGATGACCCTGTCCGCAGCCGCCCTCATACCGCTGCCCGTCCTCATTCCGATGCTCGCGGCGGCCACCACCCTGATCCTGGGGCGCCGGCCGCGTGCCCAGCGTGCCGTCACGGTCGTATCCCTCGTCGCGGTGCTCGTCGTGGCGGGCCTGCTGCTGTATCTCGCGGATCGGGACGGCATCGCGACGTTGCAGGTCGGCGGGTGGGAGGCGCCCATCGGGATCACGCTGGTCGTGGACCGCCTGTCCGCCCTCATGCTCGTGGTGTCGGCGATCGTGCTGCTCGCCGTCATGCTGTACGCGGTCGGTCAGGGCATCCACGACGGCACCGAGCAGCAACCCGTGTCCATCTTCCTGCCGACGTACCTGGCGCTGACGGCAGGCGTGTGCAACGCGTTCCTGGCGGGAGACCTGTTCAACCTGTTCGTCGGGTTCGAGGTCCTCCTCGCCGCGTCGTTCGTGCTGCTCACCTTGGGGGCGAGCGCCGACAGGGTGCGCGCCGGCGTCTCGTACGTGATGGTGTCGATGGTCTCGTCGCTGATCTTCCTCGCGGGGATCGCGCTCGCCTACGCCGCCACCGGCACGTTGAACCTGGCTCAGATGTCCCTGCGTCTCGACGACGTGCCCGCCGGCACGCGGGCGGCGATCTTCGGAGTCCTCCTCGTCGCATTCGGTATCAAGGCCGCCGTCTTCCCCCTGTCCTCGTGGTTGCCCGACTCCTACCCCACCGCCCCGGCACCGGTCACGGCCGTGTTCGCCGGCCTGCTCACCAAGGTCGGTGTGTACGCGATCATCCGCACGCACACCCTCCTGTTCCCGGGCGGGGAACTCGACGACGTCCTGCTGATCGCCGGCCTGCTCACGATGCTCGTCGGCATCTTCGGGGCCATCGCGCAGAACGACATCAAGCGCCTGCTGTCGTTCACCCTCGTCAGTCACATCGGTTACATGGTGTTCGGCATCGCCCTGTCGACACAGGCCGGGCTGTCCGGCGCGGTGTACTACGTCGCGCACCACATCCTCGTCCAGACCACCCTCTTCCTGGTGGTGGGGCTGATCGAACGCCAGGCCGGATCGGCGTCCCTGCGTCGTCTCGGCGGGCTGGCCCTGGCGAGCCCGCTGCTGGCGATCGTGTTCCTGGTCCCGGCCCTGAACCTGGGCGGCATCCCGCCGTTCTCCGGATTCATCGGGAAGGTCGCTCTCCTGCAGGCCGGCGCATCCGAGGGCTCCGTACTGGCGTGGGTGCTCGTGGCCGGTGGCACCGCCACCAGTCTGCTCACCCTCTACGTGGTGGCCCGCGTGTGGACGAAGGCGTTCTGGCGCGCGCGTGCCGACGCACCCGAGGGCGACCTCGCCGACACGGCGCCGTCCGCCCTGCTCGACCGCTCCGAGGAGGACATCGCCTTCGGCGACCGGGCGGACGTGGGACGCATGCCCCCCGCGATGCTCGTCCCGACGGTGGGTCTCGCGCTCGTCGGCCTCGGTCTCACCGTCTTCGCCGGGCCGCTGATCGACATCAGCGATCGTGCCGCGGAGAACCTACGCGACCGCTCCGTCTACGTCGAGGCGGTCCTGGGAGGAGTCCCCGAATGACCAGTCGCGCATCGCTGCTCCGATTCCTCGTCCTTGCCTGGATGGTCCTGGTCTGGGTGCTGCTGTGGGGCACCTTCTCCGTCGCGAACGCCCTCAGCGGCCTCGTCGTCGCGTTGGCGATCATGTTCCTGCTGCCGTTGCCGAGGGTGCCCGTCGAGGGCCGGGTCCACCTGTTCTCGTTGCTCAAACTGGCGCTCGTCATCTTCGGCGACACGATCAGGAGCACCGCGTCGGTGGCCTGGCTGAGCATCAGGCCGGGACCCGGTCCACTGACCGGGGTCCTGCGCTGCCGGCTGATCATCAAGTCGGACCTGGTCCTCACCCTGTGGACCGACATCATGAACAACATCCCGGGAACCATGGTGCTCGAGATCGACCGGGTGCGACGGATCGTCTACGTGCACGTCCTCGACCTGAGCAGCGACCGGGCGGTGGCCGAGTTCTACCGGTCGGCGCGCCGGATCGAGCGGTTGCTGATCTCGACGTTCGAACGGAACTCCGAATGGCAACCCAGTCCCTGGTACCGGGACCGGACCTCGGCGAACGTGGAGGACATCGCATGACCGTGCTACTGGCAGTGTCCGGCGTGCTGCTGGCGTCGGCAGCCGCGCTGCTGATCTTCCGGGCTCTGGCCGGACCGAGTTCCCTCGATCGGCTGGTGGCCATGGACTGTGTCCTGGCCCTCACGCTGTGCGGGATCGCGGTGTGGGCCGTCTACAGCCGCGACACCAGCATCGTTCCTGCGCTCGTGGCCTTCTCCCTGGTGGGCTTCATCAGTTCGGTGTCCATCGCTCGCTTCCGGGTGCGTGACGAATGATCACGGACATCCTGGAAGTGGTCGGACACATCCTCATCCTCCTCGGCTCGGCGGTCTGCCTGGCCGGGGCGATCGGCGTCGTGCGCTTCCGCGACACCCTGGCACGCATGCACCCCGCCACGATGCCGCAGGTGGTGGGCGTCCTGCTCGTGCTGAGCGGGGCCATCCTCAACCTGCGCGGGAGCGTCGACATCTGGATGCTGGTGCTCGCGTCGATGTTCATGGTGCTGACCGCACCGGTCGTCGCGCACCGGGTGGGCCGGGTGGCCTACCGGGAGCAACTCGGTCGCGACGGCCTCCCGATGCCGGAGGAACTGCCCTCGGAGTGACGCCCACCCGGCCCTCGGGTCGACGCCGACGTCACGCGGCCTCGTTCGTCTTGTCCGCCCGGGACGGTGCATCGGATCCGGATCGAGCGCCCTCGGGGTACGCGCCGGTGCCTGCGAACGTGACGTGGAAGGCCACCGCCATCACCACCAGCGAACCGATCAGCAGGGGCCCGGCGAGCAGCGCGTGCTCCGCCATGAGGTGCGGCAGGTACCGGTAGGCCGCCAGCTGCGCGGCCAGCACCGCCGTACCGCCCGCGACGAGCCTGATGCGGAACCAGCCCCATCCGCGGTCGGGGTCGCGCAGCGCCGCCTCGAGTGTCAGGCACAGCACCGCGCCGGAGACGAGGTCCACGCCGTAGTGGTAGCCGAAGCCCAGCGTGGCGGCGAGCGTGCACCCGAGCCATCCGGTGCCGAGGAGCCGCAGCCAGCCGGGGCCGCCGCGGGTGTGCAGGAACAGCGCCAGCGCCCACGCGGTGTGCAGGCTCGGCATGCAGTTGCGCGGGGTGATCGTGTCGAACGGGATCGGCTGCGGGGCGGGATTCCACGGCACCGCACCCGGCCAGAAGGTCCCCACCTGCCAGCCCTCACCGTGGTCGCCGAATGCGAAGATCGGGCCCACCACCGGGAACAGCATGTAGATCAGTGGGCCCACCAGGCCGATGAGCAGGAAGGTGCGCACCAGGTGGTGCGCGGGCCAGGGGCGGCCCCCGCCGACGTGGCGGAGCTGGTAGACGGCGACGACGATCGCCGCGACGGGCAGTTCGATGTACACCCAGTGCAGCACGGCGTACACCCCGGGTCCGAGCCATTCGAGGACCTGACCGGCCAGCCACGACGGATTGCCCAGCGCGTGGTCGGCGAGCTGGACGTACTCGTCGAGCACCTCCGGCCGGGTCCGCGCGGTCAGCTCGAGCCAGGTGTCGCCGATCTTGACGGAGAGCACGAGCAGCACACCCAGGGCGACGCCGCGCAGCGCACCTCGCCGGGGGCCGCCCTGCAACGCGACCGCGGCGTATCCGGCGAGCAGCACGAGCACGATCGTCGGCCCGTTCCCCGCCGTCAGGGGTCCACCGGTGAGGTACCGCTCGGCCGCGAACGCCGCGTCGAGCAGCACCGCGGCAGTGAGGGAGACGACCCGCAGGCGCGTGGTCAGCCCCACCATCGCCAACGCGAGACCGGCCCACGGCACGGACGCCGACGTCGGGACGCCGACGACGTCACCGACGAGTCCCGGGATGGGCCCGGGGAACCCGCTGTACCGCGCGACCGCCTCGGCCACGAGGACCCCGAGAATCGCGCCGATCAGAGCGAGGGGAACGAACAGTTGCGGCACATGCGCCGGCTGCGCCTTCGGGCGCTCCACCTCTCGGATCGACACCGACACATGGTAAACAGCGCGTGAACTGCGCGGGAACGCGGCCGCCGGATCAGGCCCGCAGTTCCTCCACCAGCGAATCCACCACGGCGACGAGGTCGCCGCCGGTCTGCTCCGCGATCCGGCGTTGCCGCTGGTAGGAGGCCCCCCGCACGGGGATCTGCGCCACCTGGGCGAGTTCGTCCGCGCAGCCGAGCCGCACTGCCGTGGGGGTGAGCTGTTCGAGCAGATCGTTCAGGTCGTCGGTGACGAGCCGTTCATGGCACACCGGGTCGAGGATCACCTCGGCCTCGAGGCCGTAGCGGGCGGCACGCCACTTGTTCTCCTTGACGTGCCACGGCTGCAGGGTGGGTAGCTGCTCGCCCTGCTCGAGCCGTTCGTCGTAGTACACGACGAGCGAGTGCACGAGCGCGACGAGGGCGGCCAGCTCGGCCTTGTTGGTGATGCCGTCGAACACCCGGATCTCGATGGTGCCCCACCTCGGCGACGGACGGATGTCCCAGTGCATGCCGCCCGGTTTCGTGATGACACCGGACTTGAGCTGATCCTCGATGAAGCTCTCGTACTGTGCCCAGCTCTCGAAGTGGTACGGCAGCCCGGCCGTCGGCAGCTGCTGGAACATCAGGGCACGGTTGCTCGCGTAACCGGTGTCCACGCCCGCCCAGATCGGCGAGGACGCCGACAGGGCCAGCATGTGCGGGTACTTCACCAGCAGCGCATTGAGGATCGGGATGACCTTCTCGGCGGAGGAGACACCGACGTGGACGTGCACCCCCCAGATGAGCATCTGCCGGCCCCACCAGCGGGTGCGCTCGATCATCTCGTCGTAGTCCGGGGACCGGGTGACGACCTGGTCGGTCCACTGCCCGAACGGGTGGGTGCCGGCGCAGATCAGATCCACACCCGCAGGATCGGCAGCCGTGCGCAACAGGTCGAGGGACTCGGCGAGGTCGTCGACGGCCTCGGCGACGGTGTCGTGCACATCGGTGACGAGCTCGACGGTGTTGCGGAGGAACTCCTTGGTGAGCCGCGGGGTCTGACCGGCACGCCGCTCGACCGCGTCGAAGACGACGGCGGCGGTGTTGGACAGGTCGCGGGTCTTCTTGTCCACCAGCGCGATCTCCCACTCGACGCCGAGGGTCGGGCGGGGCGAACCGGGAAACGGTACGGGCACGAGTCGATCCAACCACAGGGCCCCGGTGACCGTCGCCGGTCGCCGGGGCCCTGTGGATGGCAGTGTCGGGAGGTCGCCGTCAGGAGACGACGCCGCAGGCGAGACGCTCACCCGCGGCGGTTTCCTGGTGGACGACGACGGCGGTGCCGTCCCCGCCCTGCAGGTCGTCGAGGGTGAACTCCTCGGTGGTGACGGTCAGCGACCCGGTGCCGTCCTCGCGCACCACGACCGCGCCGAGGTCCCCGCTCTCGGGGACGCTGGTGTTGCCGCCGGCCTGCAGATGCCCGCCCGCGGACAGGTAGTTGCCGGGCTCGCCTCCGGTCGGTGCGGTGGAGTTGGTCTCGCACTTGCCGACCTCGTGGACGTGGACGCCGCGGTAGCCGGCCGGCATGCCCTCGAGGTCGACCGTGACCTCGATACCCCCGTCGACCTCGGTGAAGGTGACCGTGCCGGCGGCCTCGCCGGCCGGGGTCCGCAGTTCGGCGGAGTTGTCCGCGCCGCCGCCGTGGCTACCCGATGCGCCCGCCGTGGCCTCGCCCGGGACGGCGCCGCCGCCGTGGGCCTCGTCGGCACCTTCCGGGGCGGGGGAACCCGTCCACACCGGCGGGGTGGTGCCGGGGGTGTCGCTCGGCTCCTCGCTGTTCGAGCACGCGCTCAGGCCCACCGCAGCGATCGCGACGATCGGGGCCAGGGCACGCCAGGACATGCGACGGGTGGAACTCGAGGCCATCAAACCGCTCCTTCGAAGTGGCGAAAAGTCACCCGATCATAACCGGGCGGCGGACGCCCTCACGGTGAGGTGACGATGACGATGACCCCGGGCGCGGAGTCCTCGATCCCGGCGAAGCGCGGCTGCGCCGTCACCCCCAGCGCCTCGGCCACCGCCTCGGCGGTCTGCCGCTCCCCCGGACCCGTGCCGTAGTACACGGACGTGGATTCGATCACGCCGTCGCTGTAGTTGCCCGTCTCCGAGACGGTGAATCCCTCGTCCTCGAGCAGGCCGGCCGTCTGGGCGGCGAGCCCGGAGACGTTGCTGTTGTTGAACACCCGTACCGGTGCGGCGGCAGTCCCGGGGGAGGTGGTGGCGGAGACCGTCGTCGTCGCGCCGGCGGTCGTCGTCCGCGCCGAGGTCGCGGCGAACGGCGCCGACGTCACGGAGGTGGTCGCCGGCGCGGCGGCCGGTTCGGTCGCAGGCTCGGGAGCAGAGCCCTCGGAATCGGAGCTTCCGAGCGAGGCCAGGCCGAGGCCCGCGAAGAGGATGGCGAGAGAGATCAGCACCATCGCGAGCGCTCGCAGCGGCGGACCCGACGATTCCGAGGTTGTGCTCACGCTGTCGACCTTAGTTGCCGCGTCCGCCGGAGCACCGTCGTACTCGCACTACGTGGTGATCTCGAACCCGAGCCGGCGCGCGGCCCGGGCCTTCTGCCGGCTCGCGCGCAGGCGCCGCAACCGCTTGACGAGCATGGGGGCCGCCGCCAGGGCCTCCGGCCGGTCCACCAGGGCGTTGAGGACCTGGTAGTAACGGGTCGCGGACAGACCGAAGAGCTCCTTGATCGCCTCTTCCTTGGCACCCGCGTACTTCCACCATTGCCGTTCGAAAGCGAGGATGTCGCGTTCGCGGCGAGACAGACCGTCCGTGCCCGCCGGATCCACGACGGCGGGGTTGTTCTCGGCGTGGTTGCTCCGGTCGGAAACCTGCTCGGATTCGTTACCGATATGCGCTGCTGCGCCGTCCATCTCACTCCTCGACTGCCTCGAATCACACCGGCATCCGATCGGACCCGGGTGTTTCCGAGGGCAATTCAACCACGGTGGTACGACAGGTACCGGCTCAACGGACGGGCGAGTCCCGCCCACTATCCTCTTGCACCATGGCAATACTTCCGATCCGGATCGTCGGTGACCCCGTCCTGCATCACCCGACGAAACCGGTCACCCAGTCGCCGGCCGAACTGGCCCAGCTGATCGCCGACATGTACGAGACGATGGACGCGGCGAACGGCGTCGGCCTGGCCGCCAACCAGGTCGGAGTCGACCTGCGGCTGTTCGTCTACGACTGCCCCGACCTGGACGAGTCCGGCACCGTGGTCCGCCGCCGCGGCGAGGTGATCAACCCGGTGCTCGAGACGTCGGAGATCCCCGAGACCATGCCCGACCCCGACGACGACGTCGAGGGATGCCTGTCGGTCCCCGGCGAGCAGTTCCCCACCGGGCGCGCCGAGTGGGCGAAGGTCACCGGCACCGACGCCCAGGGCGACCCGGTCGAGATCGAGGGCCACGGCTTCTTCGCCCGGATGCTGCAGCACGAGGTCGGCCACCTCGACGGCTACCTGTACGTCGACAAGCTCATCGGTCGCAACGCCCGGGCCGCGAAGAAGACCATCAAGCGGGCCGGATGGGGCGTGCCCGGCCTGAGCTGGGTGCCGGGAACGGTCGAGGACCCGTTCGGCCACGACGACGAGGACTGACGCCCCGGTGACGACCGAGCAGCCCGTGCCCGTCGGCACCCGGGTGGTGCTGCGCTACCGGCTGCCCGCCGGGTACAGCCACCCGATGACCGACGTGATCGGGGAACTGGTCGCCCTCGACCCGGCCGTGGTGGTCCGCACCGCCGACAGCCGTCTCGTGCAGGTCGCGCCCGACGCCGTGGTGGCGCTCAAGGCACTCGGCGCCCGCCCGATCCGCACCGGCGAGATCCGCGCCCTCGAGAACGCCGCAGCCGCCGCCTGGCCCGGGCTCGAGCAGGGGTGGATCGACGGTTGGCTCCTGCGGGCCGGCGCCGGCTTCACCGGTCGTGCGAACTCCGCCACGCCGCTGGGCGACCCGGGCACGGTCGCGGACCCCCTCGACCCGGACGTGCACGCCCGGATGCGCGGGTGGTTCGCGGAACGGGGCCTGCCGCTGCGGCTCCCGCTGCCGG
>NZ_AJFC01000022.1:0-20193 GCF_000256505.1 Rhodococcus sp. P14
TGCCGGACCGGCTCGCGCGCATCCCGCACGGATGGACCCCGAGCGACGAGGTGCAGGTGCTGGCCGCCGACCTCGACAACGTGCCACTGCCCGGTGTCACCACCCCCGTGGCCGTGAGCCCCCGCCCGGACGCCGGCTGGCTGTCGCTGTACCGGTATCGCGGTGCTCCGGTGCCCGCCGAGGGCCGGGCGGTCGTCGAGTCCGTCCTGGGCGGCGCGCTGGGGTTCGGCCGTATCGGCAGCGACACCGCGACCCTGGCGATCGCCCGTGCCGCGGTCACCGATGCCCCCGACGGGCGGCGCTGGGTGGGGCTGACCGCCGTGGAGGTGGCCGCCGCACACCGCCGGCGCGGCCTCGGCACGCTCGTGTGCGGCGCCCTGCTGCAGTGGGGACGCGACCACGGCGCCACCCACGCATACCTGCAGGTCGCAGCGGACAACGACGCCGCCCGGGGCCTGTACCGGGCGCTCGGATTCGTCGAGCACCATCGCTACCGGTACGCGACGGAACCTGTCCGCCCGCTCGCCTAGAGTGGGACCGTGCGTCTTGCTACCTGGAACGTGAACTCCGTCCGTGCCCGTGCCGACCGGATCCTCGACTGGTTGCAGCGGTCGGGCACCGATGTGCTCGCCATGCAGGAGACCAAGTGCAAGGACGAGCAGTTTCCGTACGAGCGGTTCGAAGAGCTCGGCTACCGGGTCGCACACGTCGGGCTCTCCCAGTGGAACGGCGTGGCCATCGCCTCCCGCATCGGTCTCGACGACGTGCAGATCGGGTTCGAGGACCAGCCCGGATTCACCAAGGACCCGGACGCCGACCCGGCGCAGGAGGCCCGGGCGATCGGCGCGACGTGCGGCGGGGTGCGGGTGTGGAGCCTGTACGTGCCCAACGGCCGCGAACTGGCCGATCCCCACTACGTCTACAAGCTCGAGTGGCTCGCGAAGCTGCGCGCCGACGCCCAGGCCTGGCTCGCCGCCGACCCGCAGACGCAGATCGCGCTCGTCGGCGACTGGAACATCGCGCCCACCGACGAGGATGTGTGGGATCCGGCGTTCTTCGAGGGGAAGACCCACACGTCGGAGCCGGAACGGGAGGCGTTCCGCGCGTTCCTCGACAGCGGCTTCACCGATGTGGTGCGCCCGCACGCCCCGGGCCCGGGGGTGTACACCTACTGGGACTACACCCAGCTCCGATTCCCGAAGCGTCAGGGCATGCGGATCGACTTCGTCCTCGGTTCCCCGGCGCTCGCGGCGCGTGTGGCCGGCGCGGAGATCGACCGCAACGAGCGCAAGGGCAAGGGGGCGAGCGACCACGCGCCGGTCGTCGTCGACCTCGCGGACTGAGACGTCCGGTCCCCGGCCCGGCGCGTCAGCGACGACCGGCGGCCGGCTCGAGGGGCAGCACGACGTCCCGATACTCGGGGTGGGCGGTGAGGAAGCGCTGCACATAGGTGCACACGGGACGGACCCGCCAGCCCCGCTCGCGCGCGAGATCCAGGGAGCGGCCCACGAGAACGCCCGCGAGCCCACGGTGCCCGAAGTCCTCGACGATGACGGTGTGCAGGAAATCGACGACGGGATGGTTGCGTCCGGGCACGCCGGAGGGACGATCCGTGTCGAAATACCCGAGGATCCCGACAAGATCCCCGTTCAGGCGTAGCTCGAAGCGGTTCTGATCCTTGTTGTCGGTCACCTCGGTGCGCGGCGAGTTGACGAGCATGATCCCCTCCGTGGTGCCGTAACCGAACTGTGACCTACGCCACTATAGAGCATGCAGGGTGCATCTGCCGAGACGTGTGAGACAAAACTGGACGTTGCCCCGGGACGGTGCCGCGCCGGTGTGGCAGCGCACATCGGCGGCCGCACGCGCGGCCGGGATCCGAGCCGGGGGGCCGGGCCGGCAATCGGACCGGATCGGTAGGGTCGCAGCCGTGAAGCTGCTGCCCCTGCCCCCGAAGGGCCGAACCCCGGTCCGTGCCCTCACCATCGCCGGCACCGATTCGGGGGGTGGGGCCGGGATCCAGGCCGACTCGCGCACCATGGCGATGTGCGGCGTGCACGCCTGCGTCGCCGTCGCGGCCGTGACCGTGCAGAACTCCGTGGGCGTCAGCGGCTTTCACGAGATCCCGCCCGAGACGGTGGCCGCGCAGGTGCGCTGCGTGGTGGAGGACATCGGGGTCTCGGGCGCCAAGACCGGCATGCTCGCCTCCACCGGGATCATCGAGGCGGTCGCCGCGGTGTGCACCGAGGTCGGCATCGGCCGGGACCGGCCGGTACCGCTCGTGGTCGACCCGGTGTGCGCGTCGATGCACGGCGATCCCCTGCTGCACGCGGAGGCCCTCGACGCGGTGCGGCACACCCTGATCCCGCAGGCCACCGTGGTCACGCCGAACCTCGACGAGGTGCGGCTGATCACCGGTATCGAGGTCGTCGACGACGCTTCCGCGCGGCGCGCCGCCGAGGCGCTGCACGACCTCGGCGCCCAGTGGGCCGTCGTCAAGGGCGGGCACCTGCGCACCTCCGAGGTCAGCACCGACCTGCTGTTCGACGGGGATCGTTTTCTCGAGTTCACCAGTCCCCGCATCGACACCGGCAACGACCACGGCGGCGGCGACACGCTCGCCGCGGCGATCGCGTCGGCCCTGGCCCACGGGTGGTCGGTGCCCGACGCCGTCGCGTTCGGCAAGGAGTGGGTCACCCGGTGCCTCGAGTGGTCGTACGACCTCGGCGCCGGGCACGGCCCGGTCAACCCCCTGTGGCGACTGCAGTCCTGACCCGCCAGATCCCGAGTTCGGGCGGCACACCCTTGGGGGCCGAGGTGAACAGCCCACGCCGATGCGGGCGCACCTCGAGACCGAGCGCGTCGACCGCGCCGGGCGGCAAGGCGTCGAGCGTCGCGGACGACACCACCACGTGCCCGTTCCCGGCGAGCTCCATCATGCGGGCCGCGACGGTGACATCGACGCCCAGCCAGTCGCTGCCGATCCGCCGGGGCAGGCCGGTGTGAGCGCCGACCCGGATCCGTGGCCGGTAGCTGTCCACGGTCACCTCGGTCAGGGCGGCGCGGGCCGCGAAGATCGCTTCCAGCGCCCGTTCCGGCCGGTCGAACACCACCATCAGACCGTCGCCGAGCCGTTTGACGATGGTGCCGCCACGGTCGGTGAACGCCGGCTCCAGTGCCCAGGCGACGCGCCGCAGCAGGTCGAGGGTGGCGACGTCGCCCGCGGCGAGGGACCACGTCGAGAATCCCACGAGGTCGGTGAAGACCACGGTGACCTCCCGGTCGCCGCGCCCGGCGCCGGTGCGTTCGAGCAGCGCCTGCCACGCCTGCAGCACGCCGAAGCCGAGTTCGTGCACCGCGCTCGGCTCGTCGACGTCTCGCCACCTCCCGGCCAGCCGCGCGACCGCCTGCGGCCCGCTGGTCCCCGCCGTGGACAACGGATCGCCGAAGCCGGGGTCGCCGGGCAGGGTGCGTCGCAGCCGCCGGGCCAGCCGGACCAGTTCGGGCCGCCGGTCGACGGCCGCGAATCGGTCCACGAGGCGACGACCGAACCCCGGTGTCTCATCCATCGGATCGGACCTCGGTGCGTTGCGGTCCGACCGGAACCCCGTCCGGTCCCGTGACGGCCCGCGCATACGTGCCGACCCCGTATCCGACGGCCGAGGCGGCGACGGCGAGTGCCGCCCGGTCGATGTTCGCGAGCGTGTCCTGCGGGCTGTGGTAGTTCGGGTCGAACGGTTCCTCGCCCGTGCCGCCCCACTTCTGCGCCTGCTCCGGGGTCTTGCGGTCGTCGGCACCGGAGAACACACCGCCCGCGGGGATGCCCGCGTCCACGAACGGCCCGTAGTCGGAGCGCCCGTCGAAATCGGTTCCGTCGGCGGCGATGCCGCGCGAGGTCAGGTAGGCCAGGAACGTGCGCTCGATGCCCGCCGAGCCCTCCGGTCCCGGACCGGTGCCCACCGCGTCGGAGTCGTCGCCGTCGTAGACGAGGTATCCCGGATTGGGCGAGCCGAGCATGTCGAAGTTCAGGTACAGGGCGATGTCCTCGCGGCCGGCGTCGTCCAGGGAGGCCACGTAGTCGGTGGAGCCGACCAGCCCGACCTCCTCGGCGCCCCAGAACGCGAACCGCACCGCGTTGGTGACGCCCGGTTCGCTGCCGAGTTGCAGCGCCGTCTCGAGCACCGCAGCGACGCCGGTGCCGTTGTCGTTGACGCCCGGGCCCTCCGGGACGCTGTCGAGGTGGGCGCCGACGACGACCACGTCGTCGGTCGAGCCCGTGGCGGTCTGCGCGAGCACGTTGCGCGAGCGCACGCTCTCGATGCGGGTGTCGAGGAGGAGGGTCACGGTGGCGGGGGCAGCGGCGAGCGCGCGGCCGTCGGCGCCGCTGATCCCCGCGGCGGGCACGCGGTCGTCGCCCTCCTCGCCGAGCGTCGCGCCGGTGAGCGCACCGTCCTCGTTGTTGGCGACGAGGAGCGCCGCCGCCCCCCGTCCCGCAGCGACCTGCTGCTTGACGGAGAACGGGCACACCCCGCGGGTGACGAGCACGACGGCACCGGAGACGTCGAGCCCCTCGTAGTCGGAGGCCTCGCACCCGGGCGTGTCGTCGGCGGGCACCGGCACGAGGCGGGCGGTGAGTCCGTCCGGACCGGTCGACGGCGAGAACTCGAGGGCCCGGACCGGCACCGGCGCGCCGGCGACGGTCAGGGTCTCGGCCTCGACGTCGAAACTGCGGACGTCGAACTCCGGGGTCTGCACGTCGAATCCGGCGTCGCGCAGCCGGCCGGCGACGTAGTCCACGCTCGCGTCGTAGCCGGCGGTGCCCACGGCGCGGTTGCCGTCGTGCTCGGTGGCGATGCGGTCGAGTTCGGTGAGATGCCCGACCACCGCATCGATTCCCACGGCCTGCGCCAGCGCGGCCGGATCCACCGGTGGTGGTGGCGGTGGCTCCTCCGAACATGCCGCCGCCAGCAGCACGATCGCTGCGGCGACGCCCCCGGCCCGTACCCGCACTCCCCGGTTCATCCGCCGAGGATACTCACGCGTCGCGCCGGTTCACCACGACCAGCGCGGCCGCGAACACCACGGCGACGAACACCGCGAAGTACACCAGCGAACCCCACGGTCCCCAGTGGAAGTCGATGCCCTGATCGCTGCCGAGGAAGTGGTTGGCATTGGCGAACGGCAGGAAGGGCTGCACCTGCCGGCCGAACGAACCGAACAAGGCGAACAGCGACTCGATCAGCAGCGGCCACAGCAACAGCAGCGCGATGGTGCCGGCGGACTGGCGCAGCAGCGCCCCGACGGCGACGGCGAGCACTGCGCACAGCAGCGCGTAGATCGAGACGCCGTAGATCGACCGCCAGGCCTGGTCGCCCTCGAGGACGAGTTCCCGCCCGGCCTCCGGGCCCGCGAGGGCCTTGGCGAGGGCGAACGACGCGAGCGCCAGCACGCCGGTGAGCACCGCGCCGAACAGCCCGATCAGCAGCGCCTTGACGACGAGCACGACGCTGCGGTTCGGCATCGCCTGGAACGTGGTGCGGATGACCCCGAACCGGTACTCGCTCGTCACCGACAGCGCCGCGAGGATCATCAGCACGAGCACGCCGAAGCCGGCGACGCCGCTGACCGCGACGTCCACGGTCGGGTAGAACCGGCCCATCTCGTCGTCGACGGACATGCTCGCCTTGGAGGCGGCGCCGAGGATCGCCGCGAGGCCCAGGCCGAGCGCGACGATCACGACGGTGCACCACCACGGCGACTGGGTGGAGGTGAGTTTGATCCGTTCCGCCTTGACGGTGTCCACGGCCACGCTCGCCGCCCCGGTGTTGTCGACGGCCACGCTCATCGCAGCTCCCCCTTCATGGGCTGCACGGCCGGGTCTCCGGCCACGGCTCCCTGGTACTCCACGTCGTCTCCGGTCAGTTTCATGAACGCCTCCTCGAGCGATGCGTTCCGGCTCGCCAGCTCGTGCAGCACGACCGAGTGCGCGGCGGCGAGCTCCCCGACCTGCGCGGTGGTGACGCCGCTGACGATCAGCGCGCCGTCGTCGTCCCGGACGGCGTGGCCCTGCCCGGCCAGTGCCGTGCGGAGGGTGTCGAGCTGCGGGCTGCGCACCCGCACCGTCGCCTCCGACGCCCGCTCGACGAACTCCGCGACGGACGTGTCCGCGATGAGCCGGCCCCGGCCGATCACCAGCAGATGATCCGCGGTCTGCGCCATCTCCGACAGCAGGTGGCTCGACACGAGCACGGTGCGCCCCTCCGCCGCGAGGGCCTGCATGAATCGGCGGATCCACACGATGCCCTCGGGGTCGAGGCCGTTGACGGGCTCGTCGAACAACAGCACCTTCGGATCCCCGAGCAGCGCGCCGGCCAGTCCCAGCCGCTGCGACATGCCGAGCGAGAAGCCGCCCGCGCGCTTGTCGGCCACCTCGGTCAGGCCGACGAGCGCGAGCACCTCCTCGACCCGCGAGTTCGGCAGCCCGTTGGATGCGGCGAGCCAGCGCAGGTGGGCCCGCGCCGACCGGTTCGGGTGCACCCAGCGCGCATCCAGCAAGGCACCGACGGTCCGCAGCGGCCGCTTCAGCTGGCGGTAGGGGACGCCGCCGATCAGCGCGGTCCCGGCGGTGGGCCGGTCGAGGCCGAGGATCATCCGCATCGTCGTGGATTTCCCGGCACCGTTGGGGCCGAGGAATCCGGTGACGATCCCCGGCCGGACGGTGAACGTCACGTCGTCGACGGCGACGGTGGAACCGAAGGTCTTCGTCAGTCCGGTCACTTCGATCATGACCCACAGCCTGCCCGATTCGGCCGGATCGCGCCGCGCGGGGTCGTCCTCCGCCCCGACACTCACCCACCGCCACGGTTCAGCAGGCGCGAGTCCCACCCGCGACCGCGCAGGTCCGTCCGGACCGAAGACCCCGCACCGCGCTCACTCCGGCCAGGGCGACATTTCGGCCGGCGACGAGACTTCGCCGGATCGAGGACGACCGGTCCCGAGCCTGCGGTTCACACCGTCTCGGGGACGTGCAGGTGCGCGATGGCGAGCTCGAATTCGCAGGTGTCGAGTATCTCCGCGCCCGCCTCGCGAGTCACTGCGGCCCGGATACCGTCGAGGCGTTCTCTGTGGGGTTCGATCGCCTCGGCGCTGTCGAACGTCACGGACGACACCCCGCGGCCGGATGCGCGGTCGATCATCAGGCTGGCGCTGCAGAACCCGTCGAGTTCCTCCAGCTCGGGCAGTGCGCCCATCTTCCACAGGTCGACGCCGCGGTCCATGTGCGCCGGGTCGGTCTCGACCCACGTGACCCGGCACCAGGCCCCGCGATCCGAACGGTGGTCGCGATGCACGACGGCGATCTCCCACCGCGACACCTCCGTGGTGCCGTGGAAGATCCTGGCCGCGTCGTCACGGAGCATGCGCACCGTGTCCTCGCTGGCGCGCATCGAGTCCTCGTCCCGCCACGAACTGGTCGCGATGCACCGGCCCGTGCCGCGATCGATGAGCAGGGACATGCCGAGGCAGCCCTCGATGTCTGCCAGCGTGGGCATCACGGTGTCGCGTACGTGCCGGATCCCGGCGTCGATGTACGACGGATGCGCGTGAATTGTGGTCGAGCGTGCGAACACGATCGGCACCCTTCTCCTCAGGGCGGTGCCGACGCGGCGCCGCCGGTCGTTGTCGTCCCCCCGGGTTTCACCATGCTCCCCCGATCCGCTGGAGGCAATAGACGGGCGTGCGCCGGCATTGCGGGGCGACCGGTTTCGCACGACCTTCGTCCGCCGCCGCTGCCGCCCTGCGAGCGCGGGCAGTGCCCCCCCGTGCACGACCGTTCTCCGCCCTCGACGAGGCCGGGGGTGCCGCGACGCGTGCGGCACCACCGGGTCCGTCGAGAAACCGACCGTCACCGCCTCACATCCGGTCGCCTCAGGGTTCGAGCGGCGACGAGGCCTGCGCCCAGAACCGCTTCGGGATGCGGCCCGCGTGCCGGGCCCGGAAGCCCGCCTCGACGGCGTGGCGCATCGCCGACGCCATGAGCGCCGGGTCCTTCGCCCGGGTCACCGCGGTCGCCAGCAGCACCGCGTCGCACCCGAGTTCCATCGCGAGCGCGGCGTCGGACGCGGTACCGATGCCCGCGTCGAGGATCACCGGCACCCCGGCGGCCTCGACGATCATCTCGATGTGGTGCGGGTTGGAGATGCCCAGCCCCGTGCCGATGGGCGAGCCGAGCGGCATCACGGCGGCACAGCCGACGTCCTCGAGCCGTCGCGCCAGCACCGGATCGTCGTTGGTGTAGGGCAGCACGACGAACCCGTCGTCGACGAGTTGTTCGGCGGCCGAGACGAGTTCGATCGCGTCGGGCAGCAGCGTGCGTTCGTCGGCGACGACCTCGAGCTTGACCCAGTCCGTCCCGAGAGCCTCGCGACCGAGTTGCGCGGTGAGCACCGCCTCGGCGGCGCCGCGGCAGCCGGCGGTGTTGGGCAGCGGCGCGATGTCGAGGCGGCGCAGCAGATCGAGCACGCCGGTCCCGGACGCCGCGTCCACCCGGCGCATCGCCACGGTGGTCAGTTCGGTGCCGGAGGCGACGAGGGCCTCCTCGAGCACGGCGAGATTCGCGGCCCCACCGGTGCCGGTGATCAGCCGCGAGGCGAAGCTGCGTCCGGCGATCGTCAGGGGCGGCAGGTCGTGGCCGGGGTCGTGGCCGGGGTTGCGCTCAGCCACCCTGCACCGCCGTCAGCACCTCGATCTGCCAGCCCTTCTCGACGCGCTCGGACCACCGTCCCCGGGGGAAGAGGGCACCGTCCACGGCGACGGCGACCCCCCGGTCGGGGAGGCCGAGTCCGCTCAGCAGCTCGGCCATCGTCGGCGCCTGGGCGAACCAGCGCTCCTCCCCATTGACCGTGACTCCCACCGTCGGCGCACCGTTCATCACACTCACTCCTCGGTAAATCGTTGCGGATCAGCATATTTCGCCACAGCGAGCGGTTCGTCCGCGAGCTCCGCGACCACCGCGTCCGCCGTGACCGGGGTCAGCAGCACGCCGTTGCGGCCGTGCCCGGTCGCGGCGATCACCCGCTCGGACAGCCGGCCGATCAGCGGCAGGTTGTCCGGGCTCACGGGTCGCAGCCCCGCACTCGCCTCGTACAGCTCGTACTCGCCGATCGCCGGGAACAGCGCCTCGGCGTCGGCGATGAGATCCCGCACCCCCGCGACGGTGACCTGCGTGTCGTCGGCCTCGTACTGGGTTGCGCCGACGACGAGTCCGTCCGCGCGCGGCACCAGGTACGCGGGCCGGCCGTGCACGCTGCCGCGGACCGTCCGGTGCGGGGCGGGAGCCGCGCCCGGCCGGGTCCGCAGCCGCAGGATCTCCCCCTTGACCGGCCGCACCGGCAGGCCCGGCCACAACCGCGCCGAGGCGGCACCGGCCGCGAGCACGACCCGGTCGGCGTCCAGTTCGGTGACGTCACGCACCGGCTCGTCGACGAAGCTGACGCCGGCCCCGGCGGCAGCCCGTCGCAGCGCGTCGACGAGGACCCGGTTGTCCACGGCCAGCTCGTCCGGGGCCAGCAGACCCAGACGGATGCGCGGCCCCAGCGACGGCTCGAGTTCGCGCACCTCGGCGCGGCCGAGCACGCGCATCTCGTGCCCCTGCGCCGACACCCACTCGGCGATCGTGCGCAGGTCGGCGGCGTCGGCCGCGTCCAGCGCGACGGTCAGCGAGGCGGTGGAGGTGAACAGGTCGAGGCCGGTCTCCCGGAGCAGTTCGGCACCGAACGCCGGCCAGCGGGCCAGCGACGCGGCACCCAGCTCGAGGACGTGTTCCTCACCCGGCCAGCCCTCCGACAACGGTGCGAGCATCCCCCCGGCCACCCACGACGCCCCCGCTCCCGGGGACGGGTCGTGCACGGTCACGGTCCAGCCGGCCCGGGCCGTGCGCCAGGCGATCGACAGCCCGATCACGCCTCCGCCGACGACGGATACGGTTCCCAACAGTTCGTCCACCTCACTCCCTGCGCCGGCATGATCCGGTTCAGGTGCTGACGGTCGGGGCCGGCAGGCCCCCTCTCAGCCCCGCGATCCCCGGGACTCCCGTGTCGATTCGTTCAGAGCAGAGACTACCGTCTCCGCCGTGACTACCTACCGCGGCAACCGTCCCGCCCCCCGGGAACGCCTCGCGCAGGCCCGGCTCTACCTGTGCACCGACGCCCGTCGCGACACCGGCGACCTGGCCCGATTCGTCGAGGAGGCACTCGCGGGCGGTGTCGACATCGTCCAGCTCCGCGACAAGGGCTCGGCAGGCGAGAAGAAGTTCGGCCCGCTCGAGGCCCGCGAGGAGCTCGAGGCGCTCGAGGTGCTCGCCGCCGCCTGCCACCGGCACGGGGCCCTGCTGGCCGTCAACGACCGCGCCGACATCGCCCTGGCCGCCGGCGCCGACATCCTGCACCTCGGGCAGGGCGACCTGCCCGTGCGGTACGCCCGGCAGGTCCTCGGCGACGACGTGGTGATCGGCCGCTCCACCGCCAGCCGGGCCCAGGCCAGCCTGGCCGACATCGAGGACGGCGTCGACTATTTCGCCAACGGACCGGTGTGGGAGACCCCCACCAAGCCGGGCCGCACCGCAGCGGGCCTCGAAGTGCTGCGGGAGGTGGCCCGGTCGCAGCCGCGGCGGCCGTGGTTCGCCATCGGCGGCATCGATGCCGAGCGGCTGCCCGAGGTGCTCGACGCCGGCGCCACCCGCATCGCGGTGGTCCGCGCCATCACCGCGGCACCGAATCCGCGGACCGCGGCGGCCGCGCTGAGGGCCGCGCTGCCCCGCTGACGGTCCGTCACAGCCGGCCGCGCACCCGCGGCGGCCGCACTGGCGGCGCCGCCCGCTGACGGTCCGTCACAGCCAGTCGAGCACCGTCGACGGCGCCAGGGTCGGCACATCCCCGGGCAGCCGGGCGCGCAGTCCCCGGTCGGCCGTCACCACCACGGTGAGCACCTGGTCCAGGACCGCCGACGTGCCCTTCGCCAGGACGGCCAGTTCGTCGTCTCCGCTGCCGGCGGCGGTGTGCACCAGCGTGCGGTCGTCGTCGATCACCGCCGCGCGGGCCTGCCCCTCGAGGACCGCCTCGATGCGGCTCACCCAGCCGAACGAGCCGCCGGGCAGCTCGACGGTGCGGGGCACCGACTCCGCCAGCTCCGCGAGCAGTCGCGCGGTGGCGCCCGGCCGGTCACGCCACCAGCCGTTCGGCCGCGCGCCGAGGACGTTGGCCGTGTCGAGCAGCATCCGCACCGCCCGGGTCCGCAGGTCCGGCCAGGCGGCCGCGAACCCGGAGTGCAGGGGCATGGTCTCGACGTCCGCCTCCGGCACCCAGCGCAGTTCGGTGCTCTCCCCGTTGAGGGTCGTCTCCATCGGGCTCGGGGTGTCCGCGACGACCGTGGTGTACGTCCATCCTCCGTCGACGCCGGAGGTGACCCGCTCGGTGCGCACGCTCACGGCAGCCGGGTCGATCCCGGTCTCCTCCTCGGCTTCCCGTACAGCCGCGACGACGGGACTCTCGTCGCTGTCGCGGGCGCCGCCGGGCAGCGCCCACGTGCCGCCCTGGTGGCTCCACGCCGCGCGGTGCTGCAGCAACACGGCCGGGGTGCCGTCGGGCAGCGGTGCACGCAGCAGCAGCCCGGCCGCGCCGAATCTGCCCCACCGGCGACCACCGTCGGGTCCGACGGCCCAGCCGTCCCCGTCACCTCGCATCGCGTCCGCCTCCCTGCCGCCCGGTCGCAGGCCGCGAGCCGGGCGTCCACCGTCCTCGGACGGCAACAACATCCCAGTACTGCTTATATGCTCGCCACACACAGTGCCACATCGGAAGGGGTGCTCTCGTGGACGTGCGCGTGACCCCCACGCTCGGCGCGGTCGGGGGTCGCCTCCAGCGCGGCGACGTGTCCGGTCCCGTCGTCGACCACGACCGCCGCGCCGACGACTGGCGCGCCCTGCTCCGATCCACCCCCGTCGCACTCTTCACGCTCGGCGCCCTGCTGCTGATCCTCCTCATCGTCTCCGGCATCGTCGCAGGTCAGACCGTGACGAGCCGGCAGGCCACGCACAGTCGGCTGCTCACCTCCGTCGAACCCCTCGCCGACGCCGCCCAGAGTCTCTACAGTGCCCTGTCCGTCGCGGACGCGGCCGCCGCCACCGGCTTCATCGCGGGCGGTATCGAACCCGAGGAGGTGCGGGAACGCTACACCCAGGCCGTCGGCGAGGCGTCCACCCAGCTCGTCGCCGCGGCCGGCGGAATCGCCGCGGACGACAGGGTGGGCGCCCGGTTGGTGGCGGACATCGCCGGTCGGCTCACCGTCTACACCGGCCTGGTGGAGACGGCTCGTGCGAACAACCGCGTCGGAAACCCCGTGGGCGCCGCCTACCTGGGCGAGGCCTCGCACCTGATGCAGTCCGAACTGCTGCCGATGGCGCAGGAACTGTACGAACGCAGCTCGTCCGCCGTCACGTCCACCCAGCGTGCGGCCGTGCAGCCGCCGTGGACGTCGATCGGGATGCTGCTGGTGACGGTCGTCGCGCTGACCGGCGTGCACGTGATCGTCTCGCGGATCAGCCGCCGCACCCTGAACCTCGGTCTGCTCGCGGCCATCGCCTCGACGGGGATCCTGCTGTGCTGGCTCCTCGTTGCGGGACTGATCTCGTCGAGCGCCACCCGGAACGCCGTCGAGCGCGGCGGCGAACCGCTCGGGGTCTTCACCGACAGCCGGATCCTCGCCCAGCAGGCCCGGACCGCCGAGACGCTGCAGCTGGTCCGGCGGGACGTCACCGGCGAATACGACGCGATGTTCGACGGCAGCATGGACCGTCTCGACGAGTTGCTCACCGGCTCCGCGGCGGCCGACGTGGAGACCCAGGCCGAACCCGCCGGCCGCGCCGCCGAAGCGCGCACGGCCTGGCTGGCATCGCACGACCGCGTGCAGGCGGCGCTCGACCGGGGCGACTACCCGGCTGCCGCGATCCTCGCCACCGGCCCCGGGCCCGACGAGGCGGCGGCCCAGTTCCACGCCGTCGACCGCGCCCTCGAACGGGGCATCGACCTCGCGCGCGCCGAACTCCGCGGCAACGAAGTCCGCGCCGCGGACACGCTGTCCGCGCTCGCACCGGCCGCGTGGGTGCTGACCGTGCTCGCGGGGATCGGCGTCGTGGGAGGACTGGCGCCACGGATCCGGGAGTACCTGTGAACATCCGCAACGCCCTCCTCGCCGCCGTCGTCGCCGCGGCCGTCCTCACCGGTGGGTGCGCGACGTCGCAGCCGGAGATCGTCGTCGGCCCCGACGTGTCCTACACCGAGCCGCCGCTGCCGGAGCGCGCCGCACTCGCGCCTACCGACGTGCCGATCCCCCCGGAGCCGGACTGCGGCGACCCGACCGCCGGGCTGCGTCCCGACGGGGCGACGACCGGGCCCGCCCTCGATGCGATCCGGGCGCGCGGGCGCCTCGTCGTCGGGCTCGACACCGGCAGCAACCTGATGAGTTTCCGCGACCCCTCGACCGGCCGGATCGCCGGGTTCGACGTGGACATCGCCCGCGAGATCGCCCGGGATCTGCTCGGCAGCCCGGACCTGCTCGACTTCCGGATCCTGAACTCCGCGGACCGGGAGCAGGCCCTGCAGGATTCCACCGTCGACATCGTCGCGAAGACGATGACGATCACGTGCGCCCGACGTGAACGCGTCGACTTCTCCACGGTGTACTTCGTCGCCCAGCAGCGTGTCCTGGTGGTCCAGGGCTCCGACGTCCGGGACGTCGCCGATCTCGCCGGCCGGCGGGTGTGTGTCGTGCGCGGCACGACGTCGCTGATGCGTCTGCGGCAACTGCAGCCGTCCGCGGCGATCCTGACGGTCCCGTCGTGGGCGGACTGTCTCGTCGTGCTACAGCAGCGCCAGGTCGACGCGGTCAGTACCGACGACACGATCCTCGCCGGGCTCGCCTCCCAGGACCCGTACCTGGAACTGGTGGGGGCGCCGATCGGAACCGAGCCCTACGGCATCGGGATCGCGCAGGGCCGTGAGGATCTGGTGCGGTTCGTCAACGGCACCCTGGAGCGGATCCGTCGGGACGGCACGTGGACGCAGATCTACAACCGCTGGCTCACCGTCCTGGGGCCCGCCCCGGCGCCGCCGCCCCCGACGTACGTGGACTAGAGAGAACCCATGTCCGACACCGACGACGACACCGGACCGGCGACAGCGTCCGCGGCACCCCCGGATTCCGGTCCGGCCACTGCACCGGCGGCCCCGCCGGAGTCCGGTCCGGCGACCGCACCGAGCGCCGGCCCGGGAACAGCACCGAGCATCGGTCCGGGAACGGCACCGAGCATCGGTCCGGAAACAGCACCGAGCATCGGTCCGGAAACAGCACCGAGCATCGGTCCGGAAACAGCACCGAGCATCGGTCCGGAAACAGCACCGAGCATCGGTCCGGAAACACAGCGCAGCCGCCAGGCGAGCGTGCCGTCGCAGCGGTCGTCCTCGCGCCGCTCCCGGTCGCGGCTGCCGTCGCGGCGACGTCTCGCAGGTATGGTCGACATCCCCGTCCCGACCCCCGTCGATCCCGAGTCCGTCGTCCTGCGCGACCCGCATGTCGCCGAGGGCAAACGGTTCTGCTGGAAGTGCGGCAAGCCGGTCGGCCGCAGCACCCCCAACGGACCGGGCGCGACGTCGGGCCGATGCCCTTCGTGCGGAACCCCGTTCGAGTTCACTCCGATGCTCGCGGTCGGCGACGTCGTCGGCGGACAGTACGTCGTGCAGGGCTGTCTCGCCCATGGTGGTCTCGGCTGGATCTACCTGGCGATCGACCGGAACGTCAGCGATCGCTGGGTGGTCCTGAAGGGTCTGCTGCACTCGGGAGACGCCGAGGCGCAGGCCGTCGCGCTGGCCGAGAAGCAGTTCCTCGCCGAGGTGACGCATCCGAGCATCGTGAAGATCTTCAACTTCGTCGAACACCCTCGCCCCGACGGCAGCCCGATGGGCTACATCGTCATGGAATACGTCGGCGGGCACTCGCTGCGCGAGGTGCTCGACACCTGCCCCAAGCCCGCGCGGATGCCCGTCGAGCAGGCCGTCGCGTACGTCCTCGAGATCATGCCGGCGCTGAGCTATCTGCATTCGGTCGGGCTCGTCTACAACGACCTCAAGCCCGAGAACATCATGGTCACCGAGGAGCAACTCAAGCTCATCGATCTCGGTGCCGTCACCGGAATCGAGGACTACGGCTACCTGTACGGCACGCCGGGCTACCAGGCCCCGGAGATCGTGCGCACCGGCCCGACCGTGGCGTCCGACATCTACACCGTCGGCCGGACCCTCGCCGTGCTGACCCTCGACATGCCGTGGAAGCAGGGGCGTCCGGCCGACGGCCTCCCCACGCCGACCGAGGCGCCGCTGCTGGCGGAGTACGAGTCCTACCACCGGCTGCTGCTGCGGGCCACCGATTCCGATCCGCAGCGGCGGTTCGAGTCGGCCGACGAGATGGCGAGCCAGCTGACCGGTGTCCTGCGCGAGATCCTGTCGCAGCAGACCGGCGAGGAGCATCCGGGGCTGTCGTCGGTGTTCAGCCGGCAGCGGACGACGTTCGGCACGGACGAGGCCGTCGGGCGCACGGATTCGATCGTCGACGGTGTCGAACGGGACGAGAACCTCGCGGCGCGTGATGTGGCGGCGGCGTTGCCCGTTCCGCTGCTCGACCCGCTCGATCCGAGCGCGGCACTGTTGGCGGCGGCGGTGCACAGCGAACCTCAGCAGACCCTCGACGCGCTGCGCCACGCGCGCGACAACGGCATCGAGCGCGTCGTCGGCACGGCCGACGTCTCGTTCTCCCGGGAGATCACCCTCGCCGAGGTCCGCGCCCATCTCGACCTCGGGCACGGCGTGCGCGCCACCGAGATCCTGGGCAAGCTCGAACGTGACCTGGGAGCGGACTGGCGCATCGACTGGTACGCCGGTCTCGCCGAGTTGATCAACGGCGAATACGAGTCCGCCTTCGGCAGATTCGAGAAGGTGCTCGCCGCGACGCCCGGCGAGGCCGCACCCAAGCTCGCCCTGGCGGCCACGGCCGAACTCATCCTGCAGCATTGGGAGAGCGACGATCCCGGTGCCTGGCGCGCGTTCTGCGAGAACTACTACCGCACCGTGTGGCGCACCGACCACAACGTGGTGAGTGCCGCGTTCGGTCTGGCGCGGCAACTCACCCTCCGCGGCGATCGGGCAGCCGCGATCGCCGCTCTCGACCAGGTGCCGCCGAGTTCCCGGCACCACGCCGTCGCCCGGATGACGACCGTGCTGATCCTGCTGCACGACCGTCCGGTCGAGGAGATCGAGGAGGCCGACCTGCGCGAGGCCGCGCGGCGGGTGGCGACGTTGTCGCCCGAGGAGGGACGGCTTCTGCAGATGCGCACCCTGGTGCTCTCGATCGCTCTCGACTGGGTCCGCGCCGGGCACTCGGCACGGCGCGAATCGGACCCGATTCTCGACGTCCCGTTCGACGAGAGGGGTCTTCGCAGCGGTACCGAGACCGGTCTGCGGGACCTGGCCCGCAACGCGCCGACCCGCGCCCACCGCTTCACGCTCGTCGACCTGGCCAACGCCATCCGCCCCCGCAGCCTGCTGTGAGCGAGCGGGCGGATCGCGCGGCATCGACCGAGTGGCCTCGACGACAACCTCCCGCTCGGCGCGGGGGTCGCCCGCTCACCGTCCCTGTGGACAACTCCGAAGTTGTCCACAGTCCGGCGAGGTGGGTTCCGCAACGGCCGGACGCCCTGCATCGTGTGCGTCCGTGCATTCCTTCGACGCTCCCTTCCGGGGCACCGAGGCTATCGCGTCCGGTGCGCTGACCGCCTACGAGTTGCGGCACGGATTCGTCCGCCTGCACCGCGCTGTTTACGTGCGGCGAGGTGTCGCGCCTACGGCACGCAACAGGGTCCGGGCGGCGTGGTTGTGGTCGGCGGGCAGGGGAACGCTCGCCGGACTGTCGGCCGCGGCGCTGCACGGGACGAAGTGGATCGACGGCTCCGCCCCGGCGGAGCTGCTTCGGGCCGGTCACGTGCGTGCGCCCTCCGGCATCGTCGTCCGGCAAGGCATCCCGGACGACGACGAATTGTGCCGCGTGGACGGAATGACGGTGACAAGTCCGGCGCGGACGGGGTTCGACCTCGGCCGCACTGCGAAAGGGGACCGTGCTGTCGAACTCCTCGACGCCTTGTGTCACGCCACCGGCGTGAAGCCTGCGGAGATCCGCGAGCTCGCCTGCCGGCACGCGGGAGCGCGTGGGGTGTCCGCATTGCGTCAGGTGCTCGAGTTCGTCGACGGCGGCGCCGAGTCCCCGCCCGAGACACGGACGCGCCTGCTGCTCGTGCGCGGCGGGCTTCCTGTTCCCGAGACCCAGATCCACGTCCGTGCCGCGGACGGACGACTGCTCGCCCGCGCCGACCTGGGGTGGCGATCCTGGCGGGTTCTCGTCGAGTACGACGGCGGACACCACTGGACGGACCCCGCCCAGCGCACCCGGGACATCGACCGGTACGCGCTGCTCGAGTCCGCGGGACGGCGGGTCGTCCGAGTCGACGCTCGACTGCTCGCCGAGCGCCCGGACGTCGTGCTCGAGCGAGTACGGGCGGCGTTGCGGGCGGCCGGCGCCCGGTGGTGAGGAAGCGAGCGGGAGGATCTCGCGGTATCGGCCGAGTGGCCTCGACGACAACCTCCCGCTCGGCGCGGAAACGTCCCTCTCGCCTACACCAGCGCCGCGGCCGCCCGCGCGATCGCGAGCTCCTCGTCGGTCGGGATCACGAGGACCTCCACCTGCGACGTGTCCGCCGAGATGCGTCGCTCGCCGCGCTCCGGCGCGACGTTGCGTGCGTCGTCGACGACGATGCCGAGGCGTTCGAGGCCGGCGAGGGCGTCGCGGCGGACGTCGACGTTGTTCTCGCCCACCCCGCCGGTGAACACGACGACGTCGACGCCGCCGAGTTCGACGAGATATGCGCCGAGGTACTTGCGCAGCCGGTGCACGTAGACGTCGTAGGCCAGCTTCGCGTCCTCGGAACCCTCGGCGACGAGCCGCAGCAGCGCCCGGAAGTCGTTGACACCCGACAGGCCCTTGAGCCCGGAGCGCCGGTTGAGCAGGCCGTCGATGGTGTCGACGTCCATCCCCGCGCTGCGATTCAGATGCAGCAGCACGCCGGGATCGATGTCACCGCACCGGGTTCCCATCACCAGACCTTCGAGAGGGGTCAGTCCCATGGACGTGTCGACGGGCCGGCCGCCGGCGATCGCGGAGGCCGACGCACCGTTGCCGAGATGCAGCACGATCTGGTTCAGCTCCGACAGCTCGCGTCCGAGGAACCGCGCCGCACGTTCGGACACGTACTGGTGCGACGTGCCGTGGAACCCGTACCGCCGGATTCCGTGTGCCCGGGCGACGTCCCGGTCGATCGCGTAGGTCGCGGCTGCGGCGGGCAGGGCGTGGAAGAACGCCGTGTCGAACACCCCGACGTGCGGAATGTCGGGCAGTTCCTCGCGCGCGACCTCCATGCCGATGACGTTCGCGGGATTGTGCAGCGGCGCAAGAACGGACAGTTCCTCGACGGTGCGCACCACGTCGTCGTCGACGAGGGTGGGCTCGTGGAACACCTCACCGCCGTGGACGAGCCGGTGGCCGACGGCGATGATGCCGGCCTCGCGCAGGGGCCGGCCCAGTCCCTCCACCCAGTCGAGGACGATCCGCAGTCCGGCCCGGTGGTCCTCGATGGGACCGACGTGTTCCTCGGTTCCGGTGGTGTGGTGGAACACGACCCGGCCCTCCGGCTCGCCGATCCGCTCGATGAGACCGTGCGCCACCGACTCCCCGGTCCCGGGGTGGACGAGCTGGAACTTGATCGACGACGAGCCCGAGTTGAGCACCAGCACGGTGCCTTCCGTCCGGGCGCTCATTCGTCGGCCTCCTGCGCCTGGATGGCGGTGATCGCCACCGTGTTCACGATGTCCTGGATCAGCGCCCCCCGCGACAGGTCGTTGACGGGCTTGCGCAGGCCCTGCAGGACCGGCCCGACCGCGACGGCTCCGGCGCTGCGCTGCACGGCCTTGTAGGTGTTGTTGCCGGTGTTGAGGTCCGGGAAGATGAACACGGTTGCCCGGCCGGCGACCTCCGAGCCGGGCAGTTTGGCGCTGGCGACGGACGGTTCGATCGCGGCGTCGTACTGGATCGGTCCTTCCACCGGCAGATCCGGCCGGCGTTCGCGCACCAGGGCGGTGGCGGCGCGGACCTTGTCGACGTCGGCGCCCGACCCGGATTCGCCGGTCGAGTAGGACAGCATCGCGATGCGCGGTTCGATGCCGAAACGGGCGGCGGTGGCGGCGGAGGAGATCGCGATGTCGGCGAGCTGTTCGGTGGTGGGGTCGGGGACCACCGCGCAGTCGCCGTAGGCGAGCACCCGGTCCGACAGGCACATGAGGAAGATGCTCGACACCGTGGACACGCCGGGTTCGGTCTTGACGATCTCGAAGGACGGCCGGATGGTGTGGGCGGTGGTGTGCGCGGCACCGGAGACCATGCCGTCGGCGATGCCGAGATGGACCATCATCGTGCCGAAATACGAGATGTCGCTCATGATTTCGCGGGCGCGTTCGATCGTCATTCCCTTGTGGGCACGCAGCCGGGCGTATTCCTCGGCGAACTGCTCGGCGAGGTCGGACGATCTGGGATCGAGCACCTCCGCGGCGCTCAGGTCGACGCCGAGTTCGGTGGCCCGGCGCCGCACCTGGGTCTCGTCGCCGAGGATCGTCAGGTCGGCGATCCGGCGTTGCAGGACACGGCCCGCCGCGCGCAGGATCCGATCGTCGTCGCCCTCGGGCAGCACGATGTGCCGGCGCCGGCGGCGTGCCCAGTCGATGAGCTGGTACTCGAACATCTGCGGGGTCGTGACGGACGGCCGGGGCACGTCGAGGCGGCTCAACAGCTGATCGGTGTCCACGTGCTGTTCCATCAGCGCGACGGCGGTGTCGATCTTGCGGTGCGCGCCGAGAGCCATGCGGCCACGCGTCCGGTCGGCCGCCGACGCGGTGTCGAAGGTTCCGAGGCTCGTCGTCAGGATCGGCAGGCTGGGCTTGAGCCCGGCGACGAGCTGCGCCACCGCCGGGTGCGGCAGGGGGGCGCCGC
>NZ_AJFC01000023.1:0-2335 GCF_000256505.1 Rhodococcus sp. P14
GATGATCCCGGCCAGCGACGGAAACCCCTCGGCCGCATTGGCATTGACGAGGGCGAGGAGCACGTCGGAGCGGTCGGCGGGAGCGATGACCACGACGCTCTCGGTGAGGCGTTCGAGGATGTGCTCGGCGGTCATGCCGCCGACCATGACGCGCAGCGCTTCGCGGTGCAGCAGTTCCGGGTCACCGCTGTAGAGTTCGCCGTCGACCGCGGTGAGCAGTTCCCCCATGGTCGGCGCGACGAGGATCGGCACCTCCGGCAGCGTCCACAGCGGCACCCCCCGGTCGCCGACGGCCGCAGCGATCTCGTCGAGCCGGTCGGCGGGACAGCGGTTGACGACGATGCCGGTCAGGTGGGCGTGCTGGGCGGCGAGTTCGGCGGTGCACACGCCGGTCAGTTGCGCCACTTCGTCGGGGGTGCGCCGCGAGCCACGCAGGACGAGCAGGACGGGCGCGTCGAGATTCGCGGCGATGCGGGCGTTGTAACCGAGTTCGCTGGGGTTGGCGATCTCCGTGTAGTCGCTGCCGACGATGACGACGGCGTCGCAGCGGTCCGCGACGGCGTGGTACTTGACGACGATCTCGCTGAGGGCGGCCTCGGGGTCGGCGTGCACGTCGTCGTAGGTGGCGCCGACACACTCGTCGTAGTCGAGGTCGACGGTGATGCGTTCGAGGAGCAGTTCGAGGATGTAGTCGCGGTCGCCGTCGGAGCGGGCGATGGGGCGGAAGACACCGACCCGTGCGGCGGAGGCGCACAGCGCCTGGAGCAGGCCGAGCGCGACGGTGGACTTGCCGGTGTCGCCCTCCGGGGCGGCGATGTAGATGCTCGACACGGACTCGGCGGCGGCGCTCATGGCTCACACGATAGGCGGCTCGCCGCCGGTGCGTCCTTTGGGCTGCGGGAGCAACCCGAAAGACACACCGGCGGCGGGGCGGTGTCAGTCGGCGAGCGGGTCGAGCGCGAAGTCGTACGTGGCGACCCTGCGCCCGGCGTCGTCGGCCTGGGGGTCGAGGACGAGTTCCGGCTTCGTCGCCGTCGCGACGTCGTCGTCGAGCCACTCACCGCCGGCGAAGTACAGCTGGGTGACGATCGGGTGCCGGCCGGGCGCGGTCACCCGCAGGTGCAGGTGGGCGGGGCGCCACGGGTGCCAGCCGGCCGCCTCGATGAACCGGCCGGTGGGCCCGTCCGTCGGGATCTGGTACGGGGCCGGTTCGATGGTGGTGATCGCGTAACGGCCCTCGGTGTCGGCGACGACGGTGCCACGCAGATTCCACTGCGGCAGGTGCGGGGCGAACTGCGAGTAGTAGCCCTCGTCGTCGGCGTGCCAGATCTCGATGCGTGCGCCGTCGAGGCCCCGGCCGTCGAGGTCGGTGACCTGCCCGCGCAGGACCAGCGGGGCATGGACGCGATCCTCGTCGCGCATCGGGAGGGTGCACTGTGCGGGTAGTTCGGGGGCGCCCGGAACGTAGTACGGCCCCTCGATGCTGCCCTTGGTGCCGCGGAATCGCCGGGAGTTGACGTCCTCGATCTCGTGCTCGACGAACACGTCGAGCAGCAGGGGCCACTCGCCGCCCTCGCCGACGTCGATGAGCCACTGCTTGAGCACGCGGTACTCGTCGTAGGTGACGGCATGCTTCTGGATCAGCGCGCTGAATCCCGCGAGGGCTTCGGTCGCGATGGCGGACAACCGCTCCGGTGAGGTGTCGGCGGTGAAGCGTTCGCCCTTGAACTTGTCGGTGGCGGCGTTGCCGGAGGCGACGGCGGTGGGGCTTTCGGTGATGGTCATGGTGTCTCCCGGGAAGTGGTCAGGCGCGGCGGAAGTGGGACACGTCGTCGTTGCCGACGAGGTCGGGCACGGTCCAGCCGTCGAGGTCGTACTCGCTCATGAACTGCTCGGCCAGGCCCTTCATCGAGGACACGTCCCCGCGGCCTTCCGCCGCGAAGAGCAGCTCGGCCTTGACGTTCTCGTGGTTGCCGGCGTAGTTGCGCTCGTAGAGCTCGTGTCGGCCGCCGAATTCGGAGCCGATCGAGTCCCACAGCGCCTTCATCACCTTGACCCGGTCCACCGCGGTGATGCCGTCCGAGCCGCGGACGTACTTGTCCAGGTAGGGCCGCACGTCCGGATTCTTGAAATCGGCCGCGGAGGAGGGCAGGTAGATCAGGCCCGACGCGACGTCCTGCTCGATGATCTCCTTGATGCGCGGGTAGCCCTGCATCGCGAACATCCGGTAGGTCAGGCCGTACTCGAGTTTCGGGATGACGGTGTCCCCGATCCACGGTTCCGGGTTGTTGGCCATCGCGTCGGTGAGCGACCAGAACAGGTTGCGCCAGCCGAT
>NZ_AJFC01000024.1:0-2241 GCF_000256505.1 Rhodococcus sp. P14
GCACACTAACCTGGTGCAACTCGGGTCGGCGCTCATTCCGCGACCACGACACGCCCTTCCGACTTGAAGGTGTACAACCTCGGCACTTTTGAAACACGGCCTAGTTCCACCGCACCCGCGATGCGATCGAACACACCAGACCATCGTGTTCGCGGCATTGGCAGTCGTGCGCTGTGTTCACGACCAGACCGGTGTCGCGATCGCACAAGTGATCAAGCAACTGCGGCCGCTGTGGACCTCGACGATCTCGATCAACGCCGCCCTCCAGGACTTCCCGCTGCAGATCCCGGCCGCCGACCAGGAAATATTGTCTTGTCTCAGGTTCGAAGCGGGGTACTGAGCCAAATGTCCTAACTCAGGTCCGACCCGGAAGATTCCAGCTGACATCTGCCAAAAATCGACCGTCGGAACTTCTGCCGACTGCAACCCATTCATTCGACGTCCACCCCGTACGACGTCGCTAGTGCATCCAAACCCCTGTCATACCCCTGCCCAAAGGCACGCAGTCGCCATCTGTTCGCCCGGCGATATATCTCGCACAACACCATCGTTCGTTCGGTTGTACCTGCGTCAAGGACGAACTCAGCTTCCGGTTGTTCGGATGCCTCCACCTTTACTGCCACCGGACCCAGCTGACCGAAGTTCGCTGTACCCTCAGTAGCCGCTGCAATCGCAACCTTGGTACAACTGCTCGGCAACGTCTCAAGATCTATACGGATGCTTTGCTCGCAGTTCCCGTCAACTGTGAGAGCCACCGCCCCATCGTCCCTACTTGGGAAGTTGTAGAAAATGAAGTCCTCATCGCAAGTCACCGAATTTTCCTCGGACAGCATGAACCCGACGATGTCCACGATGATTCCGTCACGAGTCGAATCCGCACGCCAGGACGCATGAATGCTCAACTGCGAATCTTCCTTGCGGAGATCGATGACCTCTCCTCTGACAAGTGACCGAGCCGCCGGCCTGCGCTGCGCCACACCTGAATGCATGGCATCGATCGTGGCGTCCTCTCTCAAGTCCGCTGGGGTCAGGACAGGTAGCTCCCGGCCTCCGATCGCGACCGTCTTGCGATCCCTTCCATCGCCGTCGAGCACAAGTAGGTCTGTTACCGCCGCCGAGAGGTTGATCGCGGGGGTGCCCCCCAACCGCGCAATTTTCAAACGCATTGCTGCCGCGTCTTCATGGGTGCCACCTATCACCAAAATGTGGCGATTCTGCCATGGATTATCCACAAGGCTCGGTACTGTCGGCTGTTTTGTAAGGGACGCGGGGACTGGATCCGCTGAGGCGACGACGTCGATGGGATCAATCCCTGCCGTCTCTACGGGCAGGTCAGCATGCGCACGCTCTGAGCTCGCCTTGTCGATCCCGGGCAGCGCAGCCAATCCATCTTGCTCCGGTTTCGTTCGCGGAATTCCCGGGAGAACACTTTCCAATAAGCGCTCTAGTGTCTTTTCCGGAATGACGCTGATCCCATCGTCCAGCAATCTGGATACTTCTGCAGAGCCGGACGTTCCGTCATTGCAAATGACCAGACCTACATGACTTCCGGCCGTGCTCATTACATCGAGCCCGGCCAGGGCCAGCTTTCGTTCGAGGGCATCGCGTGGGGTCTCCGTGGTGCCGATGATGGCAACTTTCGTTCCCTGCACCAAGCCGACGTCGGGGTCAAATCTTCCAGGATTGACCCACGGACACGGCACTCGGCGGGACAGCCTCGGTGCACCCGCCTTATTCGCCACGCAGTCGACGACCGGTAGCGGGAGCTCAAGGGAGTCGGCTAGCCCTACCGTCGAGAGAAACACTCGTGTTACACGATCAGCTTCGTCGCGCACTTTGTTCCCAATCGGGCGCCGTTCGATTCCCCAGTATTCGGCCAGGGACGTCAACCGTAGATTCGGTACGTCCAATTCAAGGCGCCGCGACAGCGTACGCACACATAGACGCGACACGATGGGGTTGGCAATGTCGGCTCGGCGAAACTCTCCATCTAGAAAACCGTAGTGGGTGCTTGCGTCATACGCGACGAGCGTTCGCCCATGGAGCAGATCGATCACGCGGTCCATCACGTCCTCGAAGTGCGGAGCCCCCGCTAGTCGATCGCGTAAACGGTGGTGCAACGAACCGAGGCCAAGGTCGGGTCCCGGATCGATAGCAGTGGCGTACTCGTCTTCAACCATGCCGTCGCCGCCGAGCGCAAGGATGCAAAGACCAATCACCCGGTCCGAAGTAAGACGTGTG
>NZ_AJFC01000025.1:0-36202 GCF_000256505.1 Rhodococcus sp. P14
GCGCCACTGCCCATCGACGCCCCTCGAGCAGCCCTGCATCCCCCGAGGCGAGGGCTTCAATGTGGCGCATGCGGCTACCTTCCTCCCCGACCGTCAGAACCTGGAGGATCGCAATCTCCGCGGATAACTTCCGCCATCGAGTCCCATTGCCATCCGCACCTTGGGACCACAGTATCGTACCGATTCTAATCCGGAACCTCGGTGCTCCACTCCTTGAATTTCACAGGGCTGCCCATGACGTTGCTCGCTGATTTTCCCTTACGGCTTGTCACTCAATTTGCTGCATCGCTCGAGCGCAGTAGCGCCCGCTCGACCAATTCCATTGCGTGCTCGAGAGATTCATGTTCCCATACCCGAACTACAGTCCACCCTCCAGCAGCGAGGAGTTCATCCGCCTGCCTGTCACGTTCGACGTTTCTCAATAGTTTCGGAGACCAGTACCATTCGTTTACGGTCGGCTGCCGTCCATGAATAGGACATACATGCCAAAAGCAGCCGTCGACAAAGACCGCAATCTTGCGGGCCGTGAATACGATATCCGGCCGGACTCGAGATGCTCCCAAGTCTAGCCGGTAATCCTTTCGAAATCGGTAGCCCTTGCGATGCAAGGCACTGCGCAACCGCACTTCCGGTTTCGTATTGGACCTGCGGATAGCCCGCATATTCCGCGACCTGCCGGCGTTGCTCGCGCGCGGGTAGGTTTCACGACCCCTAGCCTTACCAGGGGGCGTGTTCGCTCCATTTCGGCTCATCTCCGACGATCTTACACCGATTAACTGATCTTGGAACGATTCAGGGCGAACAGCTCGTGTCGCATGTGCGATTCTTGCCCGACAAATCCGAAGAATTCACCTAATCTGAATGCAAGCGTGCCCGTCGATCGTTCAGTCGTTGTGATTTCGAAATCCCTTGATAGGTTGGCAATTCGGCGTTCCACCTCCGGAGCGGCGATAAGAATTTCATTCTTCGACAGCCGCGCGCAAATCTGATCGACGGTCAATGGCTGCACACAACTGCGCAAGAGTGTATAAATCGGGTCATGGACAACATCTACGTCCTCGATCAGTTTCCGACGTGTTCCAGTCTTGAGAAGGGCGTCCCTTATCGATACGCCGAGCGCTTTGGCCACCGGCGGAGGAAAGGCGTTCCCGATCTGACGATAGACCGAAGTCTTCTTACCCAGGAATTCCCACCCAGTGAATTCTCCGTACCACCCCTGGATTCGGGCTACCATTTCATTCGTCAGTTTCGGCCCCGGTTTCCCTTCCGGAACCACCCATCCCTTGCTCGGCGCCGCGTCAGCCACACCCATTGCGTCTACGCCCAGTTCCGCCCAGGCGCGCTTTGCGCGAGTCGGTCCGAGATCTGCACCACCGTGCTTCTTCGACCCGCCTACGATCGTCGGAGCAATAGTGTTGGCCTTGCGCACCCATGCGTCTACGTGGTGATCCTCCCAACCGTTCACTCCCATGAGGTCGCGCAGCACCTCGCCGACCGTGGGCGCGGGTCCTTCGATCGGCTCCGGCCAGGAAAAATACTCTGCGTACTCCGGCTGAAGGGCTATTAGCACGAATCGCGGTCGAAGTTGCGCTACGCCGAAATCGGACGCGTGCAGCAGCCTCCATTCACCGATATAGCCATACTCTCGCAGCTGATCGAGAACGTGTTGGCGGTAGGCCGAAAACCGGTTTCCACTCAACCCGCGAACATTCTCCAGCAAGAGGGCTTTGGGTTTCATCCGTCCGCACATCTCGACGGCCCATGCAAAAAGGTCACGCTCGTCGTTCGCACCAAGCTGTTTTCCCGCGATGCTGAAGGGCGGGCAAGGCACTCCCCCTGCGAATAGATCGATCCCTACGTGCTCCGCCGGATCGAGCACGGACGAGTCTGCCGCGTCACCGACCTTCACAATTTCCCCGGGGTCGGAAACAGACTTTCCCAGGTTATGAGTAAGAGTAGCTGCAGCATGAGGGTCCAGTTCGACCGCCAGACGATGTGAGAACCCCGCCCGTTCCAGACCGAGCGATTGCCCACCAGCGCCAGCGCAGATCTCGATGACCTCGAGCTCTCCGTCCCGAACCGACCCCGACATGCATACTCCTTCCAGGTGCTGGATACGGGACGAGCCGCCACCCCAGCAGCAGAAATTCGACGCTGCCGCCGCCTCTCCAGCTACTGGAACGGAACCTTGGGGGCCGCCCGGCCTGACTCGCTAGCGGCGAGTCTAGAGGGCACCTAGGACATGACTCCCTGGTGCACGCTCAAACCGGCCGGTTCTCATCTGGTATCACTACCGAATGCACCTCCGCGCGCGCATCAGCCGGGAGCCTTCGGTACGCGGTCCACGCTCGTTCCAAGGGAGTTTGGCCTCGTCGCCCACGCGCCACCCAGCGCCTGAAACGCGCCTGGTCAACGGGGTCCAGATCGCGGTACTCCACGATCACTTCATCGACGCTTGAGACTTCCCCGCTTCGGCCCGACGCACAACGGTTGCAAACCGTGACAAGCATCTCTTCGCTCTCCCCAGAGAGGGTCAGCGTCGATCTCTTCGTCACTGACAACACTGCTACCTGACCGGGAGCATCTGCGAATCTTTCACCCCC
Source organism: Rhodococcus sp. P14 (assembly GCF_000256505.1). Classification (NCBI taxonomy): domain Bacteria; kingdom Bacillati; phylum Actinomycetota; class Actinomycetes; order Mycobacteriales; family Nocardiaceae; genus Rhodococcus; species Rhodococcus sp. P14. The sequence continues at coordinate 2,604 of NZ_AJFC01000025.1, forward strand.
AGCGATTCCGCACGTTGTGCACTGGAAACCGTCCCGCTCGAGGATGACCTGCCGTTCTTTGGCGGGGATCGCCCTCTTTGCCGCAGCGGCTCGTGCGGCTTTGTCCCACACGGGCACGCCGGCAGCGACGAATCGTTGATCTTCAGCAGTCAGACTTGCGTCCTGGGTATTGGTGAGGATCTTCCACCCGAATGCGCGTAGATCGCGGATTCGACGATCTACCTGAGCTACGCCCGGAAACGCCTTGCGAAGTTGGTCCTTGGTGAAGATGTTGCCTTCACCGACTTCCTGAACCAGCCAGAGCGCACCTAGCACCATCGTCCCGTGCTTGCTGGACGGATCATCCCACCTCGGAATCGCCATGCGACCCCCTTCAGTCCCATATGCCCCAGCGAGCTTGTCCGCGGGGCCTGCAATGATGTCTCCCTAAAGATAACTTCAGCGTTCTGGAAGGGTCCCCATGGCATCGAAGTTCGGCGTTCCTCCGGAAGGCGACAAGATCCGCTCGCTCGTTACCGAGCGGCTCGCTGTGGCCAGACAGGAAGACGGAGCCAAAGTCACGGTTGACTGGCGTGGCCAGCAGAAGCACCTCAACGTGATCACCATGCCCGTCGGAATGCTCTACTTCAATCCCGACACTCACCGGATCCGGGCACAGAGAACACTTGATGCAGACCTCAACAGAATCCTCGACGACAGTCCTTGGAGTGAGGACGCCCAACACTACCTCCACAGGCTTCTGAGCGCTAAGCCCGCCGATCCGACGCAGCTCGACCCCGACTTCATCACCCTTCGCGAGGAGCTCGATGAGTTCGGACAGAAGGAACCTGGGATCATCACTCCCGACGGCATCCTTGTCGACGGAAACACCCGATGCGCAGCTCTTCGCGATCTCAGCGTGACGAATATCCGCGTGGCAGTCCTGCCGGAAGACACCTCGCGAGCCGACGTCAACGCCGTCGAACTAGCACTCCAGCTGCGGCGAGATAAGCGCCGTGACTACTCGTACATCAACCGGCTCATAGCCATCGAGGACCAACTCGCAGACGGTCACGCTCAGGATGACATCGCCAGAACCTTCAATATCAAGGTCTCGACTCTGAAGAAGGACCGCTGGGTCTTTCAGCTGATCAACGATGCTATCGAGAGAAGCCGTTCGGAGGATGGTACGACCGCCCTTCGTCTCATCGACTTCGAAGATCATCAGGAGAAGCTCCGAGAGCTTCAGCGCGACTACGAGAAAATGTCGAAGACTGATCCTGACGGTGCGGAGCGTCTGAAGGAATCCCGGCTGCAGATGGTGCTTCTCAACCTACCGAAAACGACCTTGAGATTGGCAGAGGCCGACTTCCACGAGCGCTATCTGGAAGGTCGCCTCAAAGGAGAGCTGGTGCCCGAGGTGGCAGAGCCAGCCGCCGTAGTAATTCCGGGCCTGACCGGGGTTACCGTTGCAGATGCGGAGAGTGACGTCAAGAAGGTGCGCGCTCTCACCGACAAGCTCCTTCGTGCGAAGGCAATACTTGAGTCATCCGGGCCGTCAACTACGGCATCGGAGGTGAAATCGGCCGCAAGCCTGATCGAGAACGCCAAGGAAACGTTCAGTACGGCCGCAAAGCTGGCGGGCCAGTCCGCTCAGCTTCAGAAACGTCAGATCGCTGTGCCGGAGCGAATCTCTGACGCAACCGAGCACATCCAGCAATGCGTCCGCGAATTTGCGGATGCGAAATCGAAGAACGCTCTCGACGAAGATGCATTCGACGATGCCTTGCTCACGTTGCGCGACAGCCTTGCTCGTCTTGCCCTCCAGGCGGGCCGGACCTTCGAGTCACCCGGAGACGGTGTGAATTGGCTCCTGACCTCCACGCAGACGCGATGACCTCGACCTCTGTACACAGTCTCCAGCTCCTGTTCGGTGACACTGCAACTCAGGCCCACCTGCGTGCCGGGGCAGGTTTTGAGCCGCACCTGCGGAAGCTCTCGCTGAGGTTCAGCTCAGCAGTACAGAAGACTCCGTCTGTACTGGAAGTAGAAATCGACGAGCTACTGACGAATCTCGATGCACTTGCCAGCTGGCCCGAAGCCTCCAGCGTGCATTGGGATCCGCAACTTGCGAGCTTGGCCTCCGACTCGGTGGCTGATTCTCAAGCCGTCAAGGCTCGCCTCGACAGTGGGCTTCCGCCAGAACAGATTGATCTGGACGCCGCACTCGGAGACGAGTGGATCGCCAACCTCACCGAGTTCCAACGACGCGATATTCAGAAGCTGTTACTTCTTCGACACGGTGCAAACTTTTCCGTGCCGGGTGCCGGAAAGACCCGCGTCGGACTGGCAGTTTTTCAGGCCCTACGCAACGCGAACGGGATTGAGCGCCTGCTCATCGTCGGGCCGAAATCCTGCTACGAGTCGTGGCAGAACGAGAATCGCGAATGCCTCGCTGCGCCGATGAACATGAAGGTGTACTCACAGCGGATCGACCCTGCGGCCGACGCGATGATCATCAACTATGAGAGGTTGGGGTCGGCCGTCAACGATCTCAGCAGCTGGCTTACAGCGCGGCCCTCGATGATCATTCTCGACGAGGCGCACCGTATGAAGCTCGGCGCCGACGGCGTTTACGGCTCAGCCTGTCTCGCACTTGGCCCACGGGCACGTCATCGGTTGATCCTTACCGGTACTCCGGCCCCGAACGGCGCCAAAGACCTCGAGAATCTCTTCGGCTTCGTATGGCCGGGGCATGGCCGTCGCAAAGTCACTCAGGCAGTAGCCGGCGGCGACCTGGCACATGCAAGTCAGGCACTGCGTCCGCTCTTCACACGCACGACCAAGCACGAACTGGGCCTTCCCCCCGTCAACCTGGCCATCCGGCCAATAACACTTGTCGGACTGCATCGAGAAATCTATGACGCTCTCATCGGGCACTTCTCAGCGCGGGCCACGGGGTACGAGTCCGACTTCGAAGCGCTCGGGCGTGTCCTCATCTACCTGATGATGGCCGCTACCACGCCAGCACTGCTAGCTGTCGGAGCTTCGCCTCACGAACCGGTGGAAGCCAGAGTGCCATCGCTCCAAGTTCCCACCGATGCACCATTGTTTCAGCTAATGCAAGATCTTCCAGCGTACGAGATGTCCCCGAAGTACCAGGAAGTCCTGTCGATTGTCGCCCAGAACGCCGTCCTCGGACGCAAGACGTTGGTGTGGTCGACGTTCATCCGCAGCATCAACACACTCGAACATATGCTGTCCGCCTTTTCGCCGGCCGTCGTTCACGGGGGAACGAAGGACCGCGACGCCGAAATTGCACGCTTTCGACACGATCCCGAATGCATGGTGCTGATCTCGAACCCCGCCACTCTGGGCGAGGGAATCAGCCTGCATCATCACTGCCACGACGCCGTGTACGTCGACCGTGATTTTGCGGCGGGGAGGTTTCTCCAGAGCCTCGACCGGATTCACCGGCTCGGGCTCGCAGAAGGAACTGAAACCCGTATCACGGTTCTGTCAGCCGAAAAGACTATCGACGACGTCGTCGAGAAGCGTCTTGCAGACAAGCTCTTCTTCATGGGCAAGATTCTGGACGATCCGTCCGTGCAACAGCTTGCCGATCTCGAAGAGGAGCCGGCAGTCGGTTCGGAGATGGACAGAAACGACCTGAAAGCACTGATCGGTCATCTGCATGGCGATTCCCCCTAGTCCGATACTGCGAGCGGCACTGAGGTGGCTCGAGTACATTCCCGCAATCGGGGTTACTCGCAGCCGTCTCATGTTTGTCTCTCACTCCGATTTCAGCGACATAGCGCCGACACAGTACGACCAGGGTTACGAGTGGCTTCGCGAGGCCGGTTTACTAGAAATGGGAGATCCCGCGAGTCCGGCTGCACATCGCATATTCGACGCAGCGGTTCTGCATGGTCAACCATTCTGGCTGCGGGATGCGGACGATCTGGTCGGAAGTCCAGACGACCTTCCAGCGGACGCGATAAAGGCCGCGAGAACGTTGAATATTGATTCAGAGGAAGCGTTCTCACGGATTTTCTCAATATGGAGAAAAGTAGATACAGAAGAGCGTGCACGCATCGGAGCGGCCGGGGAAGCGGCGTTGATGGACCTACTGCGCAGCACAACGTCCGCACGAGTCGAGCATGTCGCTGCTTGGTCGGATGCCCACGGGTACGACATCTCAGCATCAGCACCCGAAAGTGAACTTCACCTGGAAGTCAAGAGCACGAATCGACGAGGCAGAACAAAATTCTATCTTTCGCGAAACGAGTACGAAGTGATGCGGCGAGACCCGCGGTGGCGACTCGTTTCGGTTCGTCTTGACGAGGAGCTGAAAATCATCGGTATCGGCGTCGTGAGTAACTCGTTCATCTCGGCAACCGCGCCTATTGATCGCGACCCGCTCGCTCGTTGGGACTCGGTTCGCCTCATCGTTCCAGACGTCGAAATCGAGGACGGAATTCCGGAATTAGCTTCACTTACCCTCAGCGCCGCACCAAAGGAACATCGTCGTCTTATCTTCGGCAGTGAAAACGATTAAGGGGCTTGCCTGCCAGATGCAGCTTGTCTCAGATGACGTTCGGCGAGGTCGGATCGCCCTCGTAGCCAACGCTTCGCTTCAGGAGATCGCATATACGAGTGACTGGCGCGCCGTGTCAAACAGACACGAAAATCCTGGTCCGATGCCAACCAAGATATGTCCTGTCGGACAGCTGCGCGGTACTCGGGAGAATCAATTTGTCTGCCAGCGGGGGCTTCCCGAACGCTCCACGTAGCGATTCGTCCTCTATTAACGCGCGCTCCAGGTCTCGCGCATAGGTGATGGAGAAGTCTTCAGCAACTGTGATCAATCCCGTGTCGAAAGCAACATCGTGGGTAGGGCAGGCAGCCAATCCGTTCAGATGGTCGAGTCTCTCCTTGTTCGAGCTGTTGATGAGGCTCATCGAAAGTGCTCAACTGTGCTCAGTGGAAGTGCCCACCTGTGAGCAGGGTTCACTGTAGCGGTTGCCGGGTGCCGGTGGTGGCCTGTCGGAGCTTTTCGGCTCGGGCGTGGTGGTCGCGCAGGCGGTAGGAGTCGCCGTCCAGATTCAGTACGACGGAGCGGTGCAGGAGCCGGTCGAGCATCGCGGCGGCGACGGTGGTGTCGCCGAGGACCTCGCCCCATTCACCGACGCCGCGGTTGGTGGTGATGACGATCGAGGTCTTCAGATACCGTTGCGCCACAACCTGAAACAACGCGGATGCGGCCTCACCGGGCAACGGGAGGTAGCCGAGTTCGTCGATCACCAGCAGCGTGGGTCCGGCGTAGAACCGCATCGTCGTCGCCCACCGGCCCTCGATCGCGGCGCGGTGGCAGCGGGCTGCGAGGTCGGCGGCGGTGGTGAAGTAGGTGCGGTAGCCGGCGTGCGCGGCGGCCCGGGCGAGCCCGACCGACAGGTGTGTCTTGCCGACCCCGGGCGGGCCGATGAGCAGCACGTTCGTCGCGGTTTCGAGGAACCGGCAGGTGCCCAGCTCGGCGATCAGCGCCCGGTCGAGGCCGGGCGCGGCGTCGTAGTCGAAGTCCCCGAGTGAAGCCGGGGTGGGCAGGCACGCGAACCGCAACCTGCCGGCCAGGCGCCTGGCTTCGGTAGCGTCGACCTCGATCGACAACAACTGCTCGAGGGCCGCGGTCATCGACAGGTGCTCCTTCTGCGCCCGGTCGAGCACCGACGGCAGGGCCTCGGCGGCGTCGTGCAGCTTGAGCGTCGCCAGATGACCACGCAGACGCTGATAAAGACTCGCCGCCGCGGCGGTGGTGGTGCTGTCGGGGGTGGTAGTCATGCCAGGGTGTTCCTTCCGCGGGCGGCACGCTCGTAGGCGGCCAGGTCGGTGACCGTCGACCGCGCCGTGATCGACGTCGATTCGGAGTCGGTTGTGTTGTTGCGCAATGCTTCTGCCGCAGCGACCGCGTCGGGTCCGGGTGGGATGCGTTCCTTGCGGCGGTGCGGCCGGCCACCGGTGGCGGCGCCGGCCATCGCGGCCTGCTCGAGGGCGTGGACGTGGCCGTGGTCGCGGACCACGACGCCGGCCCCGTCCGGGGCGAGGCGGTGCCGGGCGACGGTGATCTGCGAGGCGGTGACGATGTCGATCACCTCGCCGCCGAGGACCCGGGTGACGGCGACCTGCGCCGACGCCAGCTCCGGGGGCACCGAGTAACGGTTGCCGCGGTAGGGCACCAATGCCTGCCGGGAGACGGTCCGCGGTTCGCGCAGCACCACCGGATACGGGCTCGCCGGCACCGGCGTCAACGGTTCGCGGGCGGCGACGGTCAGCACCGAGGCCTTGCCGTCGGCGGTGGCCCGCATCCGGGAATCGGCGCGCAGGCTGCAGAACCTGTCCACGCTCGCCTGGGCCTGCTCGACGGTGATCTCGTCCGCCACACTTCGCCACCACCTTTGTGCGGCAGTGTGATTGGCCTTCTCGACCACGCCCTTGCGGTTCCCGGACCGCGGTGGGCAGATCGCGACCGCCACGCCGTAGTGCTTGGCGACCCCGGCGAACGTGGCGGGGACCTTCCCGCTGTCGGGGTGAGCGACCGTGGCCATCCGATCGAACCGCCAGGTGCGGGTCAGGCCGCCGAGCTTGCGACAGACGCGGTCGAGGCCGTCGATCAGATGCGGCTGGGTCATCGCCGGGGCGAGCACCCCACGCCAGCGTCCCGAATGCGCCAACGAGCCGACCAGCAGATACGCGGTCTTCCCCCAGCCCCACGACGCGGGTGGGTCCGGCAGCTCGACCCAGTCCCACTGGGTTTCCTCCCCCGGCGGGTGCTCGATCACCGCGTTCGGGCGCTCCGTGGCGCACGCGCAGGATGGGCAGACCGGGCGCAGGTTGCGGGTGCGGATCTGGCGGGTCAGCGTCTGATACGACGCGGTGTAGCCGAGGTCTTCGAGTTCGTCGCACAAGGTCCGCGCCCACAGGTGCGGATCCTCGCGCAACCGGGCCGTCACGTAGTCGACGAACGGCTCGAACGGGTCCTCACCGGCCCGTTTGCGCACGCCCGGCGTGGTGACGCCATTGATATAGTTGCGGACCGTCCGGCGGTTGCGGCCGGTGTGCCGGGCGATCGCCGAGATCGTCCAGCCTCGCTTGTGCAGTGCGTGTATCTCCACATCGTCCTCCCATGTCAACATGAGAAAGCGGGTCTCCTTCGAGGTGCTGGTGCGTGGTCAGAGACCACCAGCATCGAAGGAGACCCGCCCTCATCGGCGGAGCCACACGGGTGAGCACTTACGGTGAGCAGGACTGGGCATTTTCAATGAGCGCCATCACTGTCTCGCCACGGCTTGATGTGACTCGCTGCGAGCATTCTTGGTCGACGTCGACCGCCGATTACACTGCTCATTCCACAGAAAACGCAACGATTGCCGTGATTAGACATCACTGCTCTCGCGAATCGGTGTTGCCCGATCCGTACCGTTGAAGTAAGTACCCGTTGCGTGACTTCAATCGGGACATCCGTGCAATCGCGTGCCCACTTCTCGACTGCTTCTTCCAACTCGGACTCGATCTCACTTGCAACGAGTTCCTCCTGACCTGCGAGCCAGAGAGTTCCCCCGTTCTCCAGTTCGAGAAAGTCCGGCAACACGGCGCGATCGATGCCCTCGGCCCGAGCTGCTTTCAGAATCCGAAGATAGACATCTTGCAGGAGTGCGCTATCCGACATCATCCGGGCCGATACTTCGAGTTCGTGGCGTCCCCCATTGCTGCGTGTTCCGTCCAAGTTCGCCATCTTCGCCAGGATGCTCGTGGGTGGCCGCGTATACAGCCTCGCGAGTTCTTGTACAGGGAAGCCTGCACGATGTGCGCTTCCACTGCCGAAACGGCTGTGATCGACGAGTAACGATGCGCACAAGCAAACGACGATTTCACTCGGTACGAAGTTCACCTGTCTCTGTCCGGGTGCTACCGGTTGTCTGGCCAGAACCGAGCGCCATTCCACGCGGAGCAATTGGTCCGACGGCTCCAGAAAGTCACTGAGGCTGTGTATGTCCCGGCGATTCACCACGCTCCATACCTCCTGATCAAAATGCAATCCGCGCCCGCGTCCGTCGGACAACAACTATCAACTTAGAGCTATCTTCCGGGCGAGCATGTCGACCAGAAATAACTCGGCGAAATCCTCTGCTCCGGAGGCTTTCTCGACGCCATCCCCTGCACGCGTTCATCGCGACGACGCTTGGGAAGATTCTCGGTGCTTCAAATCCCCTTTCACACGCCTCGCCGCGAGCGAGATCAGAACGGTTGCAGGTCAGGAGTCTCGTGGCGAACCTGCTCCAAAGCAGCCACCCACTGCGACAACGGAGGCCTCGTACCTGCCACTCCCATCGCTCGGGACCACAAACCACGCAGCATCGTGGAACCGGTAGCGCGTCCCCACTCCGCTGCTCGATCCGGATCGATCTCTGCGTCCAAGCTCCTCGCCACCAGCATCCGGTAGGCGAAGAGCGCGAACTTGTAGCGGTCGGAATCCATTCGCACGAGGACCGACCCCAGCCACTGAGGGTCTTCCCAGTTGGGACTGTCGAGAGGAAGACTCCTCGTGAACGGAAGACTGCCCTGGACGCGCGACGAGTCGAAGTCGAGCACGCACAGCTCCACGGGGTCGAGCGAGAACGTGAAGTTCATCCAGGAGAAGTCTCCGTAGATGATGTCGTTTCTGTGCATTCCGTCGAGAAATACGGCCACGAGATAGACGAGTTCGAGGCGTTGTTGATCGTCGACCTCGAAGGGAAAAGGCACAGCACCCTGTTTGCGCGGGATCGCATGCTGCAGCTCACGCGCATGCTTCTTGGTCACCGAGCCGAACGTCATCTCGAAGTAGAACTGCCCGCCGATCCTCGGCATCGTGTAGCCGATCAATTCTCCGTCTCTCCGGACGGGGCTCGCGGGCCAGCACAAGTGGATAGGATGCCCGGAAACCGCTGCTCCTACGTCCGTTCTTCTGTGGACGAGTTCTTCGAATTCACGGGCTCCTCGAGTCAGTGGCACGACCCAGTACTTGGCAACTTGCCCTGTGTTGTCGACGAGTCCGTACACCGCGCCCTGACCGCCGGCGCCGAGTTGTTGCTCCCGCTCCAGATTCGCGTCGTCCTCGTACTGAATGCCCCCGCGAAGAAGCAGTTTTCGTCGCCGTTCCTCCGCTCGTTGACGGCGCTGACGTGCATGCTCCCTTGCAGCCGATTTCGCAAGATCCACCGGCTCGGACCGTTCCGAGGGCATCGCTTCCCAGCTGCGGGTAGGATACTCGGGAGCCTCCACAGGCTCCGAACGTGGCGGTTCGAGGCTCCTATCGGAGAAGAAGTCACTCTCCCACCAATCGTCCTGCGACACCTGCGCATAGCGCGGCTCGGCCTGATCCACAGGAGCGTAGTCACGAGTCCTGAACTCCGGCGCAAGGACCATCCCCTTGTTTCGCCAGCGCCTGCGCCGGCGCCCCAAAGCGCCCACAACAACTAGAAGCACGACCGCGGCAGCGACGATCGCGACGACAAGTACCATCGAGCGCTTACCTCTTCGGAGGAGTCACGGGCCGGAACTTGCGTTCACCGGTGCCCAGTAGTTCGGGTTTCGGTTTCGGGGCCGCGACAGTCCGGCGCATCGTCGGTTGTACAGGAACGGTGACGCGGTCACTCAACGCCGTTTCCCACACCCTCGCAGACGGTCGTGTCCCCTCGGGACCTGCTGCCTGCCGAAGAAGCTCTCGCAATCGGTGGTCCATAGCCTTCTCCACCCCATCGAACGCGAGACCGTCGAGTTCGGTCGGTCGGCAGTCGATTTCTCCGCCGAGAACCCTCATCACTGCCAGTGCGAGCTTATAGCAGTCGCGGTCGAACGTCGGTGCGGTACGCGGCGCAGCGAAGGGATCGTCCCAGTCCGGCGTTTCGGCTTGGGGAAGAACAGGAGGTAAGCCGTCGGGTCGCATGCCATCGCAATCGATTAGCATCACACGCGGTTCCGGAGACAATGACCAGAAGATGTTCGCGAAGGACAGGTCACCGATGACGATCCGATGCTCGTGCAACACACCCACCGCCCTCGCCAGGCTGCGAAGGATCGCGATTCGCTCCTCCAGAGTGGGAAGCGTGACGCCTGCGAACAATGGACTGGACTTCTTGGCCAGCAGTACACCGAGCTCGGACAAGCGCCGCTTTCCGTGCGCTTGAAAGGTGAACTCCGTCGGCACCCGGGGCATGAGAAACCCGACCACGGTCTGAGCGTCACGGACGACCGAACTCGGCCACGCGGCCCACTCGTCGACCGGACGTCCGCCGTTGGACAGCTTGCCGCGCATACCGATCAGCGCGTCGAGCGTCGAGGCAGCGAAACCGGGGCCGGACGGACTGTGGTACCTCTTGAACACCCGGGCCGGATCGTCCGCCAACTCGTAGACAGCGCCTTGACCACCGTCCCCGAGCTTCGGTCCCAGTTTCAGCGTCGCAAGGTTCGTGGCGTTCATCGCTGCGGTTCGCCGAATCGGAAGCCCACGATCGTTCGGTCGTCGTCGAACGACTTCACAGTCGCATCGAGGACCTTGAGCAGATCGGCCGGCGACGGCGCTGACGAACGCCAGAGCTGCGCCAACGCATCGGCATACTCACCGTTGGACTTGACTGGATCACCCACCCCATCGGTAGCAAGGACGAGGGTCTCCCCCGGTCGGAAGGTCTCCACCCACACCGAAGCCATGTGGTGGCCCGGGAGCGGATTCACAGAGTTGTCGATGAGGTCACCGGGCCCGGACTGGAGAGCCGGGCATGTCAGTTCGATCCACTCGCCACGCGACAACTTGAATGCCGGCGAATCTCCGATCTGGGCAAGAACCACGGTGGTCTCCCCCACCTGGGACGGATTGTCCAGCACAATTGCTGCTGTCAGGGTTGTGGATACCTCGGCGGCATCCACTTCTGCGTCGGTCGCCACCGAACGCAGCAAAGTGGCGATGTCCCGGAGAGACACTTCGGCAGGCGTGCGCGCGGAAACGATTTCCCCGAGAAGCGCCTCGTTCTCGACGATGGTCCTCGAGGCCAAGGCCGACCCGAGATGCGACGACTTCGCATTGCCCACTCCGTCGGAGACGGCCAGCGCGAGATAGTTGGTACCCCGCGAGAAGGCGAAATTGTCCTGGCGCACCTCTGCGAGATAGCGGTGGATATGCCCTCGGGCCGAAACTGCGCGCAAGTCACCGAGCTGGTCCTCGAGCCAGTCCATGACCGTATCCCGAACGGTTTCGAAGCTGCGCAACGGCTGCTCGACAACCTTGCTCGGCATGGGCTTGAGCCGCGCAGGCGCTCCGAACGTGCGGTACGCGTGTTCGACAACCGGAGCGGCCGCTTGGGGAGGAACGGCAACATCCGGAGTTACCACGGCACGCGGCGCCTCCGCGGGGTATTCCCACTGTAATTCGGTGGGAGCAGGCGCTACCCGTGGGCGCGCCGGCTCGGGCGGCGGAGGAGGCTGTGTCGGACGCGGCGGGTACGCGAAAGATTCGGTACCCACAGGACGCTGCCAGTATTCGGACGTGTAGGAGTCTTCCCGGATGACGGGCTCTCCCTCTTCGAATGAAGCCGGGTTTATCAGGGCGGACTCGGACGCATCGTTCCTGTTGTGCTCGGGGAAGTTGCTCATCGCGTTATACCGTGTCGACGTCGAGGGCCGTGAAACCGTCCACCTGAGTAGGGGTCTGCAACTGGAGTCCGCCTTCCTTGGTCATGCTGACCCCGGACTTCACGATCGACTTCGTCAGTGCGGTGGCAAACTCCTGCAGCGCTACGGCCGGGGACATCGAGGTGTCCTCCTGGATGAACGCGCGGAAGTTCGCGATAGCCGAAATGACGTCGCGATCGGCATCGCCGATGCCGAACGAGACGATGTTCGGACGGTACCGGAAGCTCGGCGACGTGAGCTCGTTGTACTCGATCTCCCAATCGGACGTCGGCTGTCCATCGGTAAGGAAGAACACCACCGGACGGAATACCTTGTGCCCTTGTGACTTGAGGCGATCCAGATCGAGCTCGATCTGGGACTTCAAGCACCGCATCGCCGCCGCGAAGTTTGTGCCGCCCTTTGCCGTCAGAACCGGGAGGCCCGCAATCTGGCTCAGGTCCGACAACTCGAGAAGGACTTCCGCCTCGTTACTGAATCCGATGATCGCGAACTGCGTCTTGTCGGACACGACCGGGTTCATGCCGATCTCGGCATGCAACTCCGGCAACGCCTTGTTCATGGCGTCGATCGCGTCACCCGACATGGAAGCGGACTCGTCGCACACCAGATAGAACGGCAGAATGTTCTGGCCCATTTTCAGCTCTCTTCGGTCGAATCAATCGGTCGTGAAAAGGAAGACTTCGAGGCGGGCGGTTCCACGCGGGAGGGAGCCGTCCCAGAAGTCGCGGGTGGTCGTCCCATCGAACAAGGTAGGCGCTGCACAGGGCAACTGTTCGGCGATCCGGACTGCGGATTCGAGCGCCACTCCGATATCTTTGCCACCGCCGAATATCAGAGCGAGCGCGGCTCGTTCGCCCTGCAGCGCACTGGTCACGTCGTTCAGACGCTCACACACCAACCGCCCTTCGTCCTCGGATCCCGCACCGGATCCGATCAGTGCCCCGGCGTCGTAATCGATCGTGAGGATCTCCGGATCCTGGCGCATGCCGACGATTTTCGGCAACGGTTCCTCGACGGCCGCGGGATCGGGTATCTCCGGCGCTGTGGCTGAACCCAGCCCCACGATGAACAGGACGATCAACAGATCGGCGAAGATCCAACCGGCGAGCGCTTCCGGTCGGAGCAATCCCCGCCCGCGACGCTCAGACCGTCTCGACATGGTCGCCGCTCTGTTCGTGTCCCATGAGCTCGAGTCGACGCAGCATCATCTCGACAGCATCGCGCGCGGCGGTGAGATCCGACGCCTGCGCCTGCAACGCACTTTCGTGCCGGAGGAGAGAGCGATCGATCCCCTCCACGGCAGATCGGAGTTCGAACACTGCTGCCTGCAGTTCGCGGCCGGTGTCGACGCTGCGCCTGTCCATCGTGTCGACGCTGCCTGCGATGGCACTCTGCGATCTCTCCATCAGTGCGACGCCGGCAACGAGATCGTCAATCGTCGATCTGATCGCGTCGGACGATTGTGCGACGACACGACCGGTCTCCGACTGCGCCTTCGTGAGCTGATCCTGAAGTTGGTCGGTGAAGTGATCGAGGGTCTTCGCCATTCGTCGTTGACTCTCGTCGGCGGTCGTCTCCAGGACCTTCGCGGCGTACTCGACACCCTGAAGCGAGGATTGCGTGGCATCGGCAGCTGCGGTCATCGTCGCAGCTGTCGTCTCGAGCGAGGCGGACGTCGCGTTGAGGCGATCGATTCCTTCCTTCGTCGCGTCGTGAGCTTCGGAGAGCTTCTTGATCGAGCTTCGTACGATCGCTTCGATGGCGCTCGGGTCGGCCGTATGCTGACCACCGATCTCGCGTTGAGCGGCACAGAGAACGCTGATACGGCGCGCTTCGAAAGCGACTGCTTCCTCGTCCTCCTTCTTGTCTGCCGCACTACTGACGACTCGCTGCGCGATGACGAGAAGGACTGCCACAACGATGACGAGAATCGAGACCAGCGCAACCCACGAAAGTCGATGCCACCCTGTCAGGTAGCCATCGAAACCCGAGATCCACAGCCCCAGGAAGGTGTCGTTGGGCCTGATGCCGTCTGCGGTCATGTTCGAGTAGGCCTGCGATGCAGCACGTAGGCTGAACCACGTCCATGCCACCGGCGCGAAGACCGCTATGGCAGCGAGGGCACCGAGAAGGCTCTCCACGATTCCGAACTTCTGGACACTCACCGTGGTGGACGCGGGAAATGCCGCCAGCAGGTCGATGCCTACCCACTTGTCGGAGTCACCGGACTCGATGTCCTTCGCCAGCAATTCCAGGTCGTCCGCTCGAGGATTGCAGCGCTCGTCGGCGGCGAGCTCTCGCAGACCCTTTACACAGAACTCAGACGTAGTCATTCTCTACCGGTACCGATCACTTTCCGAACTTGATGAACACCCTGCTTGCCTGTTGATACCGCGGGCGCGGACCGGCGTTACAAAGCCGTCCCGAAGGGTGGGCATTGCATCGGTAAAGCGCTACGGTGATCGTCAGACAACCGGTCTCGCTTCGGGAACCTCAGCGAGCGGCCGGCCGGAGTTGTCGTCGATCCGCCACAACTGCCAACCGTCGAACGGGCCTTCGTCTCCCAGTCGAAACGTGGTAGTGACCGCACCGGCGGCTGCATCGGGATCGGCATGCACCGAGCCGAGCAGAGCTCGAACCGGAGCCGAGGTGATCTCCGTTGTTCCTGTTTCCGGATCGAAGATCGCCTTCACACGGTGCCCATCGCAATCGAGATGAACACGGATTCGTCTTCCGCTGAACGCGGTATCTCGATCTCGGAGTGCTTTGTCTCCTCGTGTTCCACCGACCCCGTTCGGCGACTCGATGGCAGCACCGGTTGAACGCCCGGCACGTGCGGTACCTGCGCGTGTTTCCCGGTCATTGCTGGTGGCGGAGTCCCATGTCGTCCACACTCTCGTCCGTGGACGCACCTGCGGCTCCGGCGTCGGAGTTTGTGGTGTCGGCACAGGCTTGCCCGGCACCATTTCATCTCTCCCATGCTTCGATGAAGCCTCCACGCGCGGGGGCAACACCTCGGGCAGCACGGACTCCCACAAGGCTCCGATGCGCTGACTGTCCAGGTGTCGCAGTGCAGTCGCCCCGACTGCTGTCTGCAACGTCTTGATCCCCGCATTCGCAGGGACCCGCCGTGTCAGCTCTCGAAGTGCGCGGATCCACTCGAGTCGAGTGCCGGCAGACACTGTCGAGGTGCCTCCCGCTGCCACCCACAGTTTTCCGACGGCGTTCCAAGTCACGCCGTCCACGACCTGCATGACGTCGGGACTCTCGCCCAGGACGCTGGCCAACTCGGTCTGCGTGGCAATGCCGTCGAGTTCATCCAACGCTGCACGCAACTGGTCGTCCGGCGCTACTGTCTCCATCGCGTCCGCCGCAGTGGCGGCCAAGAGCAGATGGACCGTGGAGAACCGGTCGTTGCTCGTCAACGAGAACCGGACCGTATCGAACCCCGAAGGATGACGATCACGAGGCGCAGCGCGACCGTTGGAGACTTTGATCCTCAGCGTGCCGAGATCGCTCGCGGTGGCAGGCCGGAACTCCGTCCCGATCACCGCTCCACGATGCGCCCGTAGGGTCGGCAGCACCGTGCCATGTGTCAGGTCGGCCGGAATGTCTTCACGCAGGATCCACACGTAGTCGTCGTCGAGAACGATCTGACCGTCGAACCCCTCGAACCACTGGGCCACTACACGCTCTCCATCCGCGCCATGACGTCCGACAACAGCTGACCGGCCACCGTGTCGCCCAGATGCGCGATCGCGGTCCGCTCGATTCGGCCGACCTGGCTCGACGACAGCCCCAGCCGCGCACCGATCTCTGCTTGTCTCTTCGGTTGCTGCCCACCAAGCCCATAACGCATGACCAGCACCGATACCTGACGGGGTTCGAGTATCGACAGGCACGAAAGTACGGTGTCGAAGTCGTCGACCGAGCCCTTGACCCCCACGTTCAGCAGGATCTCGGAGATCTCCGCGTTCTCGGTACCGGCGACAACCGCTTCTTCGGGGACTTCCTCTTCGATCAGACGCTGCGCGATCGCAGCGACCTCTTCGACCGAAGTCGAACTTTGGGCGGGTTGTTCGATCACCGGTGCACCGGACGCCACCGGTTCGACCTTGTCGTCGCTCCGGGCCGAGTTCATCCACTCCCGAAGAAGGTCGGGAGCGTCGTCCCCAGAGACCGTAACCACTTGAGAGGCGATGCTGGTGAGCTGCTCGAGGAACGTTCCGTGCGCCCCGTTCGCAGGATCCTCCGAGCTGTTCTCCGCGTACATCACCAGGAACGACGCAGGTCTCCCGTCGGACTTCGGCCTGATGATCCGACCCATCCGCTGAATCATCTGCCGCCTGCTCTTACTGCTGGCCAGGATGATTCCGACGTCGGCTTCCGGGACGTCCACGCCCTCGTCCAGCACCTTCGGCGCCACGAGAGCCGTGAGCGTGCCGTTCTTGAATTCGTTCAGCAGTCGCGTTCGGTCCGGTCTGCTGAGGTCGCTCGTGAAAGGTGCTGCCAGCACGCCTTCGTCGAGCAGGACCTCCGCGGCAGCTCGCGATGACTCGCGTGTCTCGGAGAATGCGAGAGCCTGACCGGTTTCCTTGAGTACCGCACCCAGCCCACGCAGCACTTCTCGCTTACCACGACATTCCGCGAGCAAGGAGCGACGTTTCGAGAATGCGTGCAAATACCTTCGTGCCACCCATGTCGATCGATCTGCACCGTCGCCGCCGCCGAGCAATTGAACGTCGCGCATGAACTCGCCGAACGGCTCGCCGGCGCACCCGAACTTCTCGATCAGATCGCCTCGGAGCTTGCGGGCCAGCTCGTCGTACTCCTGGTATTCGACGGCTTCGATCGGATCGAACGGGACCGCGACGAGCATGACGTTCACCGGTGCAAGAATGCCGTCGGTGTGCCCACGTTCGTAGCTACATCCTTCTACGACGGTCCGGAAGTACGGTAGTAGGAACCTCTCCACACCGTCATCCGACCGTTCGAAAGTGGCAGTGAGACCAATCCTTTCGGGGAATCGATCCGTCATCAGCTTCGAGAACGTGACCGCACCGTACCGATGCACCTCATCCGCCACCAACAGCGCGGGGCCCGACGGTTGCGGCGCGGAGGTGCTGATCGCCGAGTGCACGGTGCTGACCAGAATTCGCTTGTCTTCAAAGTTGTCCGTGTGACCGCCACCCCGACGACCGACAGGGACGTCGGGGAGCGTTCGACGGATTGCGCGATGCCACTGCTCGAGCAGTTCGATCCCGGGCACGACGACCAAGACGTCCATGCCACGAGCGACGCCGTCGGCAACTGCCGCGATTCCGAGCGTCGTTTTCCCTGTGCCGGTGACAGCCTCGACGACGGCACTACGATCTGCCCTCATCCAGGCATCGAAAGCTTCGCGTTGCCAGGCACGTAAGGGTGGTCCGGCCAAAGTGGGTGTCGTCACCGGTCACCCCGTCCCCACACGGGTCCTGAAGCATCGTCTCGACGCACCAGTTTCCCGTCTGCTTCCAGACTAGAAATGATCTGCATGACACTTTCGTGATCGAGTCTGCTCAGCTTCATTGCTCGCTCCACCGACAGGTCCGCGATTGCTGCAGCGGTGATGAGTATTTCCGCCACCGAGTCGAGACGTGCCGGTGGCAGGTCGGCCACCGAGACAGCTCGGGGTGTCACAGCCGACTGAGGCGTAGGAGCGCTCTCGTCGTTCGCCACTGCCCGATCTGCCGGTGGCGCAAGGGCGTATACGCGCGGGCCGCGTTCCGGCATCAATACTGCACGCCCCCGAGCGATCAGCTCGTCCACGACGGCTTCGATTCGCTCCCGCGGCTCGTTCAGCCGGAACTCGAGATCCGCGAGAGACACCGGTCCCGATGAGAGCTGCTCCCCAATCCGCGACCCGAGACTCGGTGGGAGCGATTCGATCGCCGACGCCGAAATGGTCTCCCAGCCGGGAACGACCGGCGTCTGCACAGGCGGTAGCACCAAGGCCGGGGTGTCGGCCTGCGAGCCCACGTCGGGTGGGAGCGGCAACTCGCTGCTCTCGGTCCGCGATGCCACGTCCACGAGGTGATATTCGGTCAGTTTCCCGAACGCCGTGACCTCTTCGATTCGCCCCTCGAGAAGGAGCTGGTCCAGTCCGGCGTGGACAGTCCTCCAGTGTTCACCCACCTGTTCGGCGATCTTTCCGACGGGCAGGGGTCCGGAAGCAAGCAACTCTACTATCGACGTCGCGAGATCCTGCGGCTCGTCTGCTGTGATCGTCTGCTCCGCGGCAGGTTCGGGGACCGCAACGTTCGGAGGGCTTTCTTCCAGCGTGGAAGCCGGGGCGTCCTCTACTTCTCCCAGAGGTGCATCCAAGAGGTGGTATTGCGTCAGCTTTCCGAAAACTGCGACTTCACCGACCCGACCGGCGGCAATCAGCCTGTCGAGATCGGCAAGGACCACTTTCCAGTCCTCCCCCAACCGAGCCGCGATCTTGCTGACGGGCAAGGGGCCCTCAGCCAGCGCGGTCGTGATTGCGGTAGCAAGTGCGATCTGCTCCTGCGGCACCGTTGGCGGTTCCACTTCCGGCACAACAGGAGCGGGGTCCGCAAGGATCTCAGGATCGGAGTGAACCGAAGGTGCAGTTGGAGGTGCGGGCACCTCGACGTGAACCGGTTGGGGCTCCGTGGTCTCCACGGCCGGTTCCGGGGGAAGGATCGGTTGATCGAGGGCATCGGCGACGTCGTCGACCGGCGAGTCATCCTCCACGAGCTCTACCGGAGTCCAGGTCTCCTGCACGGCAGTGACGACGTCGTTCACTCCGACGACGTGCGGCCTGATACCGCGCCTGTCGAGCTCCTCCCAGAGACCTCTCATCGATCCCACAGGATCGAGGTAGTACTCCGACTCGCGGATACGCCAGAACTGCCATCCGCAGCGTTGCAGCTCTCGTTCGCGTTCGAGGTCGGCTCGCTGCTGTTCGGGACTCTTGTGCCAATGATCGCCGTCGCACTCGACCGCGAGCTTCCCGGCTGCACCGGTGACCACGAGATCGATCCGTCGGCCGTTCGCCTCCACCTGCGGATTCACGTGGTAACCGCGGGCCACGATGTCGAGGAACACGCGCTGCTCGAAGAGGCTGTCGAACGCGTGGTGCCGATCGTCGCGCGTCACACCTTCGGGCATCGGTTCTGCCGGCGCGGGCGACGTCGACTGCATGTAAGTGAGCAACGAATGCCGCAGGTCGGTCGAGCGAAGAGACTCAACGGTGCGGGAGTGGAACAACCACATCTGGTCCTGCGCCCGGGACGCGGCGACATTGAACCGTCGCTGGTACTCGGTCTTCGTCATTGCCATGATGTTCTGTTCCGGCGCGACGACCATCGAGAGGAACACCACGTGCCGTTCGTCGCCCTGGAAGTCGGGCGGCGTTCCCACACGTAGTCGTCGCTCTTCCCACTGCTCGGGCGTCAACCGGTCGAGCAGTTCGTTTGTGATGACGTCGACCTGCGCTTGTCCCTGAAGAACGACGACGCCGAAGGTCTTGCCGTCGTACGCCTCGTCCGACAAGCATTGCTTGACCGTGTCGGCGATGGCGCGTGCTTCGACCCTGTTGGAGAGCGTCGCGTTCCGTCCGGTGACCACGCCGCCTTCGACATAGGTGGTGCGCAGCGGCGGCAGACGGTCGGCCCCGAACTGACGCACCGGCACCAACGGAGCATCGGCGTAGAACTGTCCACTGGACCAGTTGATTATCTCCGGCATGCACCGGAAGTGCTCGCGCAGCCGGATCACACTGCCGAACCTCGAGCGGAGCAACGAGAAGACGCTGGATCGAGGGGTGAAACTGTCGCGCAGGTACTTCGGGATGTCGGGCAGATACGAGTCGAGCCGGGTGAAGACCCCTTCGAGCGCACCCGACGACACATCACTGGGCGCACACTGCTTGTCGTCGCCCACCACGATCACTCGAGGCGCGAGCCACAGCAGAAACAAGCTGCTGATGTCGGCCTGGCTCGCCTCGTCGACGATGACGACGTCGAACGAGTTCTGTTCGGCAGGAATGGACGCCAGTACCTGTTGCAGAGGCATGACCCACGCCGGAACCGCTTGCTGCGCCACCTGCATCGCCTCGCGCGCGCCGGCACGAAACCGTTCGGCGTACTTGCCGGTTCCTTTTCCAATGCTGGCCACATGATCGCGGTATGTCTGCAACGCTTGGACCTGCGCAGCCGTCGTTCGCTCGAGGCACGCACTCCATGCACGTTCCGCGGCCAACTGTGCGGTGAGCTGCGCGATGTCGTTCTCTGTCGCGTCGAGTTCGTGCTGGAGATGCTGATCGTCGACGGAATAGGAGTGCTGCTGCACCCAGTCGTATGCCAGACGCCACGCCCATGCCTGCTCGATGTAGTTCAGGCGAACCGACCACTCCGCGGACGAGGGATTGTCGGCCACGGCCTGCGCCAATGCGGGTGCGGCATCGCTCAACCGGGTCTGCAGCGACTCGAGGTGAAGTTCTTCCTGGTACTCGCGGACCGCAGCGTGCCAGGAATCGATCGCCGTACGGATCCTGCCGAATTCGGCGGATTCTATGGCCCGGACGAGCACGTGTCCTTCCGGGGGAATTCCGTGCGTCATCCTGGCTCGGACGCGAGATGCGACATCCGTGAGCCAGGAGCGGTTCGCCTGCGCATAGCCTGCCGCAGCGATCGCTTGCGCCGCCGTCGCAACGGACCGTGCCTGATCCAGGCTCGCAATACGTGGCGCCCCTGGGCTCGCCTGCTGCAGCGCAAGCTCCACTTCCCTGGTGCGGGTTGCCAGAACTTCCACCAGATCGCGTGCTCGGGCGGCCCGCGCTGCCGCACCGATCATCTGGCTGCGAGATCCCGAGGTGTCGATCTCGACGCCGAGGTCCCGAAGGATGAGAGCGACGGACTGGATGGCATCGAGCGCACGAAGATGCTCGGCCACCGCGCGTGCGAGGGGCGCAGTGGTGGCTTCGACGCCGTCGACGGTGGCGACCCTGCCCAGCGCCTCGACCGTGGTCTGCTCGTTGCTCCTGCGGAAACGGGCGAGTCCGCTTCGCCACGTCTCGCCGCCCTCGAGCGCCCTGGCGAGCGCGTCGTAGGCATGCAACGCATTTCGTCCGACCACCGGAGTGTCGACGACAGTCGTCGTACCGAGGAAGACGTCGGCGTTGTAGGCGACGGTCACCAGTTCGCGGATGTGCGCGGTCTTGTCCCACAGATAGTCGATCCCGCCGGACAGTACTGCGTCGGCGAGGTTCCGGAATGCGGGTTCGAGACCGTCGACATCGATCAGCGCACGCTGCAGATGATCGCACTGCTCGCGGATCCGCTCGAGAACGTCAGGAGCAGCGCCCTCCAACATCCGAAGCAGTCCCGAGGTTGGGACACTGCCCGAACCCGGGCCGTTGCGAACAGCTTCGCAGGCGAGTTCGAGGTCGGAGAGGCTCGGTAGCTCCAGGTCGGGGAAATGCTGCCGCCGACGCTCGGCTCGACCGGGCCGAGACCGTTCGGACAGAGCGAGCAACGTCTGGAACCCCTCCGGAGAGAGTGGTGGAGTATCCGTCCCGAGGGAGCCACGTAACCAGTCGTGGTTGGCGCTCTGCGCGGTGACCTTACGAACGATCTCGGCCGGCGTTCCTGCATATCCGGGTGCGACATCCGCGTGTGCCAGCGTCTCGGACGCACGAGCCTGGCGGATGCGCTCCGTCAGCATCGCCCGGCGACTCAATGCAGTGTCGCGTCGTTGCGCCACCTCGTCGATACGGGCCGCGGTCCGGCGCGGATCGAACTGCGCCTTACGGGTTGCGATCTCGCTGACGCTACGGTTCAGCTCGGCCGATCCACCGCGGCCGGCGTCTGTGACCGAAACACAGAGTTCCTGCAGTTCCAGAGGCAGCTTGTCGCGAAGGACGCGCAGTGCCTGGGCCTTCTCGCTGGTGACCAGGACGCGCTGACCACGTGCCAGCAACGCCGACACGAGGTTGGCGATCGTATGAGTCTTCCCGGTTCCGGGTGGCCCCTCCACGACGACACCGCTGTCGCCTGCGAGCCGATCGATGATGTCGCGTTGCTCCTGGTTGGCAGGAAGCGGAAACAGTGGGTCGTCGGCGAGCAGTGAGGACGACGTACCGGCCCTGTCGAGCCACGCGACCCGATCGGCAGGTTCGATCGCCTCGACGAGCTGTGCCAGCCCGAGGGGAACTGCCGTCGTCTCGTCGGCCGCCGCTGCCGTCATGCGGTCGTAGTACTCAGTCAGTGCATAGGCACCCCGCTTGCGCAGAACCAGCGAAGGAGACGGCGTGAGCAGTCGGTCCGGCGAGGCAGCTTCGTCGGGTCGGTCGACGACCTCGACACGGGTCGTCAGAGCTCGGTCGGACCAGTCTTTGAGGAAGATCCGTGCGGCAGGGTCCACGGGTGAGCTCACCCGTGCAGCCAGCGATTCGTGCAGACTCCGGGTACCTGACGAATCGAAGACCTCGAGCCCGGTCAACAACTGTGTGTCTTCGAGCGCAGGACCGGATTCGGGATCCAATCGGACCAGGAGGTCGCCCGATGCCGAGTCGCGTTCCACCAACGTCGGCTGCGTGATCAGGTGCGTTCGCACCTGCTCGCCTGCAAAATCGGCCGAGAGCTGGAGCAGTCCCGACGCGATCACGAGTTCCAGGGATTCCGGCTGCGCCTCGAGGTCGAGCAGTGCGCGCTGAAGGAAGGCGTGGAGATGCCAGGCGGGCCGCCGCTCACGATCGACCTCGGCCCAGGCACGCCACTTCGTCAGCCATGCGTCGAACTCCCTTGTGTCGGGAACATCGGGATCGAGCGTGGGTTCGGTGGTCGAATCCGCGGTCGAACCGCGGATCCACGCAGTGACTGCAGCGGGTGGTCGGGGTGGGTCCTCCAGGTGGACACGACGTGCCCGGAGCACGACGTCGCCGGCAGACGCATCGGTACTGAGGGCTACATCCAAGTTGCCTTCGTCGAGCGCCGTCATGGCGCGGTGTTTGTCGACGACCCGGACGGGAGCACTACGCGCCTTCACAAGCTCGGACAAGAAGGCCAGCAAGCGTTGGACACGATCCTTCAGCTCAGGATCGTTCTCCCTCGAATCCACAACCACCCCACTGCGCCATGAAGTTGCTCCGTACGAGAACGGAGGGAACGCCGACGAACATAGACAACGGCTACGACAACAACGGTCGCTGTGCCCTTCCGATACTCCTGCGCATCTACCTCCCCCAATCGATCCGACTCCCTCGCCGAATGCATCTGCCTCCGGCACCGAGATTGTTACATCCGCTCAGCAACCCGGCGCATGCCTGTCCCAGTACCGCCGGTAACAGAAACCGGTCGGTCGAGATCGTGCCAATCTGCACTTCCGGATATTTAGTTGCACCTGCTATGTTGTCGCCCAACAGTCTGTCGGGGGCTGGAGTAGACAGCGCGGCATCATACTGCCGTTTGCGTCGCACGCCCAGAAGATGCACCCCGCAGAAGGAGTTCAGCCACACGAGATGGACGGATAGCACTCGCACTGGCATCGAGGATCTCCTCGGTGTGTGTGCTTGCTCCAGATTCGGCGACACTCCCCCGGCAATTTAGTTCAACTTCCCCGTGGTCGGACAGCATCCGAAATGCAATCCTCCCCACGTCGAAAACACGCCTACGCAGAAATTCGAAAGGACCCACATGAGCGTCTCTCTTGCCAAGGGCGGCAACGTCTCCCTGTCCAAGGCAACCGACAACCTCACGACCATCACCGTCGGTCTCGGTTGGGACGAGCGCACCACTACGGGTGCGCCCTACGACCTCGACGCGTCGGCGCTGATCACCGGCCCCAACTACAAGGTCCTTTCGGACAAGCACTTCGTCTTCTACGGCAATCTCTCGTCGCCTGACGGCTTGGTCGAGCACACGGGCGACAACCTGACCGGCGACGGAGACGGCGATGACGAGTCGATCCACGTCGACCTCGCTGCGCTTCCGCCCACCGTTACGAACATCTTCTTCGCCGTGTCGATCTACGACGCGGACGTTCGCGGCCAGTCCTTCGGTCACGTTCGCAACGCCTACATCCGCGTCATCGACCGCGTCACGGGCATCGAGCTGGCCCGTTACGACCTGACCGAAGATGCCTCCACCGAGACCGCGATGATCTTCGGCGAGGTCTACCGCCACAACGCGGAGTGGAAGTTCCGTGCCGTCGGCCAGGGTTACGCGTCCGGTCTGCGCGGAATCGCCCTCGACTACGGCGTCAACGTCGCCTGATTCTTCAGTTCAGTCCGCGTGAACCGTCGGGATGCTCGAAACGAGAGCATCCCGACGTGTGCGCACCCATAGAGAAAGGCCACGTCCGTGGTTATGCGCATATTCGGCGCATCTTTCGCCGTCACTGTTGTCGCCCTGGTCGTCGCCTTCCTCTACGGCGGTCCTCAGGCCCTGCTGCTCGCAGCCATCCTCGGCGTACTCGAGGTTTCACTCTCGTTCGACAACGCGGTCATCAACGCGACTGTGCTGCGGAGGATGAGCGAGTTCTGGCAGAAGATCTTCCTCACGATCGGCATCCTGATCGCCGTCTTCGGCATGCGCCTCGTGTTCCCGCTCATCATCGTCTGGGCAGCTTCCGGCCTCGGCCCGGTCGCGGCATTGGACCTGGCGCTCAATCCGCCGGCCGATGGTGCGGCCTACTTCCCCGACGGTCGTGCAAGCTACGAAACCCTCATCACCGACGCGCACCCACAGATCGCCTCGTTCGGTGGCATGTTCCTGCTGATGCTCTTCTTGGGCTTCATCTTCGAAGAGAAGGAGATCACCTGGCTGTCCTGGCTCGAGCGTCCGCTGGAGCGGATCGGCAAGCTCGACCAGCTCTCGGTGGTTGTCGCGTCCGGGCTTCTCGTCCTCACCGCGGTGTTCCTCGCACCCGAAGGTAAGTCGTCGACGGTGATGATCGCCGGCACGCTCGGCATGATCACCTACATCCTCGTCAACGGTCTCGGGGAGCTGTTCAACGTCGATGACGAGGGCGAAGAATCGTCCGGTGGCCCTACCGACCTCGCGAAGGCAACCGGCAAGGCCGGCTTCTTCCTGTTCCTCTACCTTGAGGTGCTGGATGCGTCGTTCTCCTTCGACGGCGTGATCGGCGCATTCGCTGTCACGTCCGACCCGATCATCATTGCTCTCGGCCTCGGCTTCATCGGCGCGATGTTCGTGCGATCGATCACCGTCTACCTGGTCCGGAAGGGCACGCTCGCCGAGTACGTCTACCTCGAGCACGGGGCTCACTGGGCGATCGGTGCCCTGGCGCTGATCCTGCTGTACTCGATCGGCCACCATGTCAGCGAGATCGTCACCGGCCTGACCGGCGTGTTCCTGATCCTCGCGGCCCTCGCCACCAGCATCATCCGGAACAAGAACAACCCCGATGACGAGGCTGACGCGGACGCGGACGAAGATCCGCGGCCCGAGTCGGTAACCGTCAACGCCTGATCAGTTCAACGTGTGGGCAGCCGGCATTCCCGGCTGCCCACACGCATCTCCGCCGAAAGGAGTCGGCCGTAAGGCCGGACACGCCATGCCTGCACTTCCCCCCGGAGCGAACACAGTTATCCACGACGGCACCGCGACATTGTCCGTGTCCGGCGCACGCCAGGGCACAGTCGACCTGATGGCCTTCCAGTTGACGGTGGACCAGCGTGTACGGAACGACGACGATTTCATCTTCTTCAACCAACCCAAGTCTCCCGAAGGCGCTGTCCGGCTTATCGGTGCGGATCGAATCTCGTTGGACCTGAATCTCATCCCCGCACACATCCACACTTTGTCCATCGCGGTGGCCTTGGACGAGAGCGTGAGCGGAAGCCTGGCAACAGTCCCCGGTCTCGGCGTCACCCTCGAACAACCGACCGGCCTGGTTGTTCAGGCACCCGCAAGCGGATTGAGTTCCGAGCGGGCAGCGATTCTGATGGAGGTCTATCGTCGTAACGGGACGTGGAAGGTGCGCAACGTCTCGCAGGGATGGAACACCGGACTTTCGGCGCTCGCCACGAATTACGGTGTGGACGTCACCCAGCCGGCACCACCGGCGCCGACACCTACTCCTCCGGCAGCACCGTCACCCAATCCGTCAACGGAACGCCGCGGAGTTCCGCCGTCCCGTCCACCCGTGTCGACACCGGTAGCGCCGCCAGTCACCCTCTCCAAGATCACTCTCGACAAGAGCACCCCCTCGGTGAGCCTCGTGAAGGCCGGCGAGGAGCAGGGGGTCATGCGAGTGAACCTGAACTGGACCACCAGAGGCTCCGGTAAGGGGTTCCTGGGTCGTCTTGCCGGCAGCAACAGCATCGACCTCGATCTCGGCTGCCTGTACGAGATGGCCGACGGAAGCAAGGGCGTCATCCAGGCCCTCGGTGAAGCGTTCGGATCGCGGTACAGCTACCCGTACATCGAACTCGACGGGGACGACCGAACGGGATCCGTAGCGGGCGGCGAGAACCTCTACATCGACCTGTCCAACCCGTCGATCTTCAAACGCATTCTCATCTTTGCGTACATCTATGAGGGGGTGCCGAACTGGGCTGCCGCGGACGGAGTGGTCACGCTCTACCGAACCTCTGGTTCCGAGATCGAGGTCCGTCTCGATTCCGGCGACAATCGTGCGCCCATGTGCGCGATTGCGTTGCTGGAAAGCAAGAACGGCGAGATCAATGTCAACCGCGAAGTCCGCTACATCAAGGGTGACCAGTCCCACCTCGACAAGGCGTACAAATGGAAGTTGCGCTGGACGCCAGGCAGCAAGTAGGAGCAGACATTGCCCATTATGGGAACCGATTTCCATAATGGGCGCTCACTTACGCGCTGGCATGAACATGAATAACATTCTCACCTGCCATGGGTTTCGCTTATCACTTACTTGGAAAGTTGATTTACCATGTCCGAGCACGATCGTCACCGTGATGCCCAACCCGAAGTGACAGTTATTGCCGCAGCGTAGGTACCGAAGTCGGACAATTGAAACACCCCGCCGATTATTCTGTCCCTCATCCGCCGCGAGTGGTAAGGCCAGGACTTGATCAGTGGAGTGACCGGCAGGGCCTGGCACCGTTCTAGGACTCCGACGGCAGGTGGAGCTGGTCGGACATGCTGGCCGCAGTCGGGATCCGAGCCACGAAGGCCCCGACGAGATCCGGCAGTGATGGGGTTGCGGACAGGTGGGCGCGTCGATCCGGAGTGGTTCAACCGCGACGAGGCCGCCGAACAGCTCCGTTCCCTGTTCGAGTAGCTGCTCGTGCAGATCGGAGCTCGGTTACCGGGTTTCAATCCACACAAACTCGATCAGTCGACGTCCACGCCGTACCGCACCGCCAACTCGGTCAGCCCGTCGTCGTACCCCTGCCCCACCGCACGCAGCCGCCACTTCCCCGCCCGCCGGTAGATTTCGGTGAGGACCATGGTCCGTTCGGTGGTACCGGCGTCGAGCACGAACGTCGCCGCCGTGCCGTCCTCACCGTCCACGCTCACCGACACGGCCCCCAGCTCGCCGAAGGTGCGTTCGCCGTCGATGGCCGCGGCGATCGCGATGCGCGCGCATTCGTCCGGCAGCGCGGCGAGATCGAGCCGTACACTCTGCTCGCTGCTTCCGTCAATGGATAGCTCGACTGCGCCGACCTCGGCGGTGGGGTTGTTGTAGAAGACGAAGTCGTCGTCGCTGTCGACCTTTTCGTCCTCTCCCAGCAGGAAGGCGACGACGTCCACGTCGAAGTCGTCCGTCTCGGCGCGCCACGCGACATTGACCGTCCACGACATCTTTCGGGCCGGCAGGTCGATGACCTCGCCTCGGGCGAGCGCCGGCGCGGAGATGCGGGATTCGATGCGCATGTGCGACGGCACGACGCCCTTCTCCACCGCGGCGCTGACGTCCGTCTTGGTCAGAACAGGGAGCTCGCGCGCGGTGATGCGTGGCATGCGCCGGTCGCTGTCGCCGCCTTCGAGCATCAGCACGTCCGTGACCGCCGCGGTGAGGTTGAGCGACGGGCGTGCACCGAGCTGGACGAGACGCGAACGCATGAGCACGGCGTCGAGATGGGTACCGCCGAGGAGCAGCACTCGTCGGCCCTGCCACAGCTTCGGCTTCTGACCCGTGAGCATCCGCTCCGGAAGGCTCGATGCAACGGACTCAGCAGTCTCCGGCTGCGGCGGAGGTTCGATCACCGGCTCGGCAGGGGGCGCGGCCACCTCGGTCACGGGACGCGTCTT
Source organism: Rhodococcus sp. P14 (assembly GCF_000256505.1). Taxonomy (NCBI): domain Bacteria; kingdom Bacillati; phylum Actinomycetota; class Actinomycetes; order Mycobacteriales; family Nocardiaceae; genus Rhodococcus; species Rhodococcus sp. P14. The sequence continues at coordinate 30,569 of NZ_AJFC01000025.1, forward strand.
CGGTTCGCCGGGCAACACCCGGGTGAGCATGTCCTCGAGCTGCTGCTCCGTGACGACGGGAATGCCCTCGGCCATCGCCTTGCGGATCTTGCCCGTCTGCACTCCGGGGTCGTTGCACACGACCACGCTCGTCTGGCGGCTGACGGAGTTCATCACGTCGAGGCCGGCGTCGGTCATGCGGCCGGCGAGTGGGACCCGGGGCGTCGTGGTGTGGCCGGTGATCACCACCTTCATTCCCTGCACCAGACCGACGTCCAGCGACAGCCGCCCGGGATTCTTCCACTCGCACGGCACCCGCGGCACGGAGTCCGGGTAGGCGGACCTGCGGCTGAGGCAGTCGACCACTGGCAGCGGCAGCTGCAGGCTCTCGGCGAGCGAGGCGCTGCGCACGAAGACCTCGCTGAGGACGCGGGCGTCGTCATAAGCGTCGTGCTCGAGCAACTGCTGGACCTGCCAGTGCGCGGCCAGGGTGGAGAGCTTGTGATCGGCCACGTCCAGCTCGAGCCGCCTCGACAGTGCGAGAGTGCACAGCCGGTGTTTGACCGGGATCTCGGCTCCAGCGCGCCGAAACTCTGCGTCGAGGAATCCGTAGTCGAAGGCCGCGTTGTGGGCGACGATCGTCCCGCCGGCCAGCACCTCGGCGAGCTCACCAGAAATCTGCTCGAAGCGCGGGGCACCGGCGAGCCGTTCGCGCGTCAACCGGTGCACGTGAACCGGGCCGGGGTCGCAACCCGGATCGACGAGCGTCGAGTACTCCTGCTCGACGCTGCCGTCCTCCCGCAACACCAGCGCGGCGACGCTGAGCACCCGATGCGCATAGGCGCGCAGGCCGGAGGTCTCGACGTCGACGACCACCCAGCGATGACCCTTCGGCAGCGTCCGCGAACCCGACGCGTGCGACTGCGTGTCGATCACCTGCACCTGCCCTACCTCCGACTGTTCTGCTGCCGGCCCCACCGGCGCACCCGAACATAGTGACTGATGCTCACGACACCGCCGACTGCGCCACGCCGAGCGCGCCTGCCTCCGACCCGTGCCGGGCAGTAACGTGCCAGCCATGGCACAGCCACTCGAAGGCAAGATCGCCCTGGTCGCCGGCGCCACCCGCGGCGCCGGCCGCGGGACCGCGATCGCTCTCGGTGAGGCCGGCGCGACGGTCTACTGCACGGGCCGCACCACCCGCGAGCACCGCTCCGAGTACGACCGGCCGGAGACCATCGAGGAGACCGCCGAGCTGGTGACGGCCGCGGGTGGGGTCGGCATTCCCGTCGCCGTCGACCACCTCGATCCCGAACAGGTGCGACAGCTCGTGCAGCGCATCGACGACGAGCACGGCCGCCTCGACGTCCTAATCAACGACATCTGGGGCGGTGAGAAGCTCATCGAGTGGGAGACCCCGCTGTGGGAGCACGACCTGGCGGGCGGACTGCGGATGGTGCATCTCTCGGTCGACACGCACCTGATCACCAGCCACTTCGCGCTGCCACTACTGATCCGGAACTCCGGTGGGCTCGTCGTCGAGATGACCGACGGCACAGCCGAATACAACGCGAAGAACTTTCGTCTCTCGGTGTTCTACGACCTGGTCAAGTCCGCGATGCTTCGCCTCGCATTCTCGCAGGCGAAGGAGCTCGCGCCGCACGGGTGCACGGCCGTCGCGCTGACGCCCGGCTGGATGCGGTCGGAGATGATGCTCGAGCACTTCGGGGTCACGGAGGAGAACTGGCGCGACGCCGCCGTGCCACACTTCGTCGCGATATCGGAGTCGCCAAGGTTCGTCGGGCGGGCCGTCGCGGCGCTGGCCGCGGATCCGGACGTGCATCGCCGCAACGGCGGCTCCTTTTCGTCAGGCGGGCTGGCGCGCGAGTATGGCTTCACCGACGTCGACGGGTCGCAACCCGACTGCTGGCGGTACATGGTCGAGGTTCAAGATCGCGGTCTGCCCGCGGATGCGACCGGGTATCGGTGAGCGCGACACGCCGAGACTACGACTGCCGCTCGCCCACAACGTATTCCACACCAGCGAGACGAATCGATTGACGCGTCCACAGCGCGGTGCCACCATGTGTCATCCCTCGCACCCGCGAGGGTCACAACCGAAGAAGGCCCGCCAGGAGCGGCAACTCCCGACGGGCCGGATGTCCGACTGTAAGGGAGTCGAACGTGGGTAACAGTACCCTCGTCGGAGGCGTGCGCCGCGCGCCGCGCCCGACGAGCAACTACACCGTCGTCCGCAACGAGACGATCGGCAACAAGGACCTCTCCTTCCGCGCCCGCGCGGTCTTGATCTGGCTGCTGTCGAAGCCGGCCGACTGGCGCATCCGCTCCGACGCGATCGCCGCGGAATCACCGACCGAGGGTCGCGACGCCATCCGGTCCGCGATGCGGGAACTGGCGGCGCACGGCCACCTCGTCACCGAGCGTCGCCAGAACGAGCACGGCCAGTGGATCACCGTCCAGACCGTCTACGAGGTGCCCGTCAAGCCCGAGCCGGGGCCTGGAAATCCGAACCCCGGCGAACCGGACAGCGGTGAGCCCGGCGCTGAACAAAGAACTGAGGACCAAGAGACTGAAACAAACCCCTCACCGGCCGCCGAGCCGACGGCACCGCCCGCGCGGCAGCAGGGGGTGAGCAGCATTCCGGAGAAGAAGCAGATCGGCGAGCTGGCGACCGCGTGCCGCGCCGCCGGCCTGACCGCGACGTTCGATTATCTGCCAGCCGCCGCGCGCTCCCAGATCGTCGCACTGATCGACTCCCACGGAGTACCGCCGCTGGTCGCGGCGGCACGGTCGGCGCATCGACCGAACAATCCGACGCGCTTTGCGCACGCATGGATCCCGCTGTGGCAGTCGCTGCCCCTACCCCGCTCTCCCCTGCCGCCCCGATGCGGCCGGTGCGACGAGTACGGCTGGCTGCCCGACGACCCGCACGGCCGGGCCGTGCGGTGCCCGTGCCGTCACGTCGACGCACCCGACCGCCCTGTCGCTGCGTGAGCATCCGTCGGCGGCGAGCCGGTAGCATCTGCGGGAACTGTTCCGTGACCACCGAGGTCGGAGGCCCATGTCCCGCAAGCGCTCAGGGTCGAGTCGCGGATCCTCCACTCAGCCGCAGCCCGACAACGTCGTGTCGTTGGCCGAGCGTCGCCGCTTAGCGGGCACACCGAAGGAGCAGTATCGCGCGTTGGCGCCGGACTTCGCCGGGTGGCTGGTGGAGAACGCCATCTGCCCACCGAACCGGGTGGAGCAGATCGTGGTGAGCGTTGCGAACGCGGTCGACGCACTGTCGCGGGCAAGCAAGGGATTCTCGGCGACACACTGGCGCAGCCGCGACGTGGACCACTTGCTCGAACGTGTGCTGACCAGTGATCTCGTCGAGGACGACGACGAGACGCGGGCGCACATCGCCGGGGATGTCACCGCCTTCCTGCGGTTCCTCGAGGCGACGAACCGGTGGACCGGCGCCGACGAGGACCTCGGGTACGGCCTGTCCACGCTCGTGTCGTACATCGAATCGAAGCTCGCGTCTCTCCCCCGGGTCGACGAGCCGACGATCGAGCCCGAGACCGAGCGTGCCGCGTTGACGGCCCTGCCGGTCGTCGCACGGCTCGACGCCCTGCTCGACTGGATCGGTGAGCGCCGGCCCGTGACCGCGACCGGAGCGCTGAAGCGCGCCCTGGTCATGGAGGCCTTCGACGCTGTCGGCGGCAAGCGCGAGGATCTGGCACCGCGCAAGGTCCAGTCGATGTGGGACCTTCCCGTGCTGGAACAGACCTGGGTCGTTGCCGCCATGGTGGACTTGACCTCGATCGGAAAGACCGTCGTCAAGCCCGGTCCTGCCGCGCCGGTGTGGCGGGATCCGGACCGGAATCCGGGCGAGTACCTCGCCCTCTGCCGGGACGCGGTGACGCATTCCCTCATCGTCGCCCTCGGCCGGCGCGGCGAGGGGCGCCTCGAGGCGTTCCATTCCGCCCTCGACGAGGCGACCGCCGTCGTCCTGTCCGCCGGCCTCGGTGAGCACCCGCTGCCGTCCGACCCCGAGGAACGCCTGCACGCGCTGCCCGTGCTGTTCCCCGGCATGCCGGTCGGACCGAGCTTCCTCGGCAGCATGCTCGTCGACCGCCTCGAGGAATTCGTCGCCGACGGCATCCTCGACGACGCGGACGGCTACCGCGTGCCGACGCCTCGCCGTCCTGCCGTGCGGGCCGCCGTGCGCATCCTCCTCGGCGACGCGACACCCGTCGCCATCCACCCACCTGCGCGGTGCACACTGCGAATCTCGTTGCGCAACAGCGAGCCCCCGGTGTGGCGACGCGTGGTGATCGACAACTCCCTGAGTCTGCTGCATCTGCACTTCGTCATCCAGAGCTGCTTCGCCTGGGAGGACTACCACCTGCACCAGTTCACCAAGGGCGAGCCGTTCACCCGCGGTCGCGTGTACGTGCCCGACGATCAGGTCGACGACGAGCTCGCGAACGGTCAGGACGAGGTCGTCGACGAGGGCACGGTGACCATCGGGACGGTGCTACCGAAGGTGGGCGCCACCCTGACCTACATGTACGACTACGGCGACGGGTGGACGCACGACATCGTCGTCGAGTCCGTCGCCGACTTCGATGCGAATGCTCCGCGCGCGGCCTGCGTCGACGGGCACGGCCTGGCGCCGGCCGAGGACTCCGGCGGGACCTGGGTATGGTCGGACATGCTGGCGGCAGCCGACGACCCGAGCCACGAACGCCACGACGAGGTGCGGCAGTGGCTGGGACTGCGGCCGGGTGAGCGCGTCGACCCGGAGTGGTTCGACCGCGACGACGCCAACGAGCAGTTGCGCGCCCTATTCGGATAGCGTTGCGGTCGAACGGCTTGCGGGCGAATCGCGCATAATCATTCGAGCGCGCAGCTCTTTTCCCCTATCGGTCGTACACCTTCGGCAGCCGTGGGTGGCGACACGAAAACTTGGGTTCGGTGCCACCCGAGGTACGCCGTGTCGGGCCGATCCGCGCTCGCCGGGAGAATCAACCGGTCGGCCAACGGTGGCTTGCCGAAGGCACGACGCAGCGGTTCGTCTCTCGGCAGTGCGCGTTCGAGGTCGGTTGCGTATGCGATCGAGAGGTCCTCGGACACGGTGAGGAGGCCCGTGTCGAATGCGACATCGTGTGTGGGGCAGGCCGTCAGTCCGTTCAGATGGTCGAGGCGTTCCTTGTTGGTGCTGTCTCGCCACGGCTTGATGTGGCTCGCGGTGAGCAGTCGCGGCCGGCGACGTCCCCCAATTTCGCTCCCCATGCCGCAGAATACGCACCGGTTGCCATGGTTGGTCAGCACTGCCTTGGCGAAGCGGTGCTGACCAATGCGAACGGTCGAGGTGAGCAAACGCTGCGTGATCTCGACCGGCACATCCTGCCGCTCACGCGCCCACTTCTCGACAATGCCCTCGAGTTCCCGCTCGACCTCGCTCTCGACGAGCTCCTCCTGCCCCACCAACCAGAGCGAGCCTCCGTCCTCGAGCTCGAGGAAATCCGGCAGCGCGTCCCGCCCTATGCCCTCGGCGCGTGCCGCCCGAAGAATCCGCAGGTACACGTCCTGCAGCAGGGCACTGTCGGACGTCATGCGCGCCGACACCTCGAGTTCGTGGCGGGG
>NZ_AJFC01000026.1:0-939 GCF_000256505.1 Rhodococcus sp. P14
CGAGGTGCTGGACTGGAAAGCCGGCACGATGCGCGCTGCTGCTGCCGAACCGGCTGTGGTCGACGAGCAACGAGGCACACAGCGACAGGACGACCTCGCTTGGGACGAAGTTCACCTGCCGCTGTCCTCGAAGAACTGGCTGCCGAGCGAGGACCGATCGCCACTGCTCGCGGAGTGCGGCATCGGAGGGATCAAGGAAGTCACCGATGCCGTATGCGCCGCGTCGATTCACCGAAATCGAAACCTCCCCAACCTGTAGTTGCCCCCGATCATGCACCACGTTGATCTTGCGTGACTCCCGGATACCTCTCTGCGCCGAGAGGGCGAACCCGATCACCGGGCTCGTTCCACGTCCGTGTATTCGCGCAACGATCTGTTTGTCGTGTCGCGGATGCGGCACAGCTCCTCACCGTCACCGGCTCCGGTCCACCGGGTCGTCATCGTTGTAAAGGTCTGGAATGCAGACTCGGCGACCGTCGGCACCTCCACTGATTTCCATGAGTAACAAATGTGCCGAGGGCAAGCGATGTCAGAACGTCGACTTATAGTCGATCGACGCGAGCGGGTCGCTTCGACTCGCTTCATCCGCATCACCGCGCTCGAACTTGCATCCGGAGTTCGACGTGCCGTACCCCCGAGCGGGTGCGGCACGTCCATATCACCAGAAAGGCCGCTGTGACCGCATCGACGAACCCCGACTCTCAGCCACCGAATCAGGGTGAGTTGATCGCAATTGTCGAACATGAGGGCATGCTCGTAGCTGGGGACGAGAACGCCGTCGAGGCGTTCCTGACCAAGCTGCGATTCAACACCGAAGGTGCACTCGACGTGGTCGGCGGCGACGCACAATCGGTGACCGGCGCAGCAGCCCTGGCCTCGGGTCTCGCGGCGATCGGCGCGCAGCACGGTACCTTCGTCCGCCTCGACCCCAAGAGCGTC
>NZ_AJFC01000027.1:0-5145 GCF_000256505.1 Rhodococcus sp. P14
GTCATTCCCGGCGATCCAGGGTTCAATCGAATGACTCTCACCGACGCCGCGGGGAAATTCCGCGGGCAAATGCAATGGCAGCAGGCATCGCTCGCCGGTACTCGGGCCATCTCGATTCAGCTGACGATCGCCACCATGGCGCTGCAGACGGCAATCGCAGAAACCACCAAGGCCGTCGAACGCGTCGAGGGCAAGGTCGAGGCGATTCTGTCGCTGGTGAACGCCTCGATGATCGGTGACGTTCTCGGCCACCATCAGTACCTGCAGCGCACCGTCCGGACTCTCGACGAGACCGGAGCCCTACCAGAGACGGATTGGGATGCCGTTGCGCCGCTCGGACCCACCCTCGAAGTCGTCGTGGAGCGGCTGCGCGCACACATCCGAAAGTCGATCGACAGGTTCGACGCAAGTCTGCCCGTGCAGGACCGCGCCGAAATCCTGCACCGCCTCATGGAGCACAACAAGCTCGGCGAAAGCCTCGAACTCCTCGCGGTCGCCGAACAGTCCCTTTACCTCTGGCAGCGCCTCAGGATCGAGCGAGTCCGCCAGTCCGAGTCCGACCACCTGGAGCTGGCTGTCACGTCGGCTCGTCGGATGCTGGCCGACCACCTCACTGCCGACGGCGAACTGCTGTTGAAGGCACGCACCGAGCTGGCTGCCTACGCCGCCATCAAGCCACTCGAGATCGTGCGCTGGATGTCGACCGCCCAGCTGAAGACCGACATGCTGCAGCTGCGCGAGGACCTGGATTCCTTCGCTGCTGCTCGCCGGGCCGATGTTCAGGGGTGGCAGGACCATGAGGATCCGACCATCGGTGACGCTTTGGGGGAACTCGGCCGCAACTTCAAAGCGATCGGTGGGACCGCTGTGGCGATCGGGAGCCGTGGCCTCGACGCCGGCGCCGCCGGTCTCGGATTCCTTGGGAAGCGCATCAAGCAAGCTACTCAACGAACCCCCGAACTCCAGGACATCGATCCCCCGGGGCATCAGGCCGAATAGGACGCAGGGCATATCGAGACGAAAAGCCCGGCTGGGCAAGGCGCCCTCGGCGCCGGGTGCAGGTCGACCGCCGTCGCTTTCCCAGCTTCGTGGGTTCGGCAGGCCGCACCCGCACCCGCGCCGCAACGAGTGCGTTACAGTTCCCGGGCCAACTGATACCGGGGGGGATTCATGGCCGAGGGACTTCGTCTGACTCCGCAGACGATCGAGGAGATCGTCGCCATCTGCGACACCATGCTGACGACGCTTCGTGAAGCGGCACGCCATGCAAGCGACCTGACCGATGCACCAAGTTTCGGGGGCTTCAAGTCGGCCGAAGACCTCCGCGCCGGCTTCGTTCGCAAAGCCCGCGGCACACCCGAATCGCTCTACGAACGCCTGGAGCAATTCGAGGCGGTGCTCAGTGGCATGCGAGAAGCGTTCGCCGCCGGCGGTGAGGGATTTCTCGCGGCCGAATACAACTGGGCCACCCGTCTGCACGCCCTGAACCAGGACGAGTTGTGACCGCAGGCCGTACCGGTGTCGCAATCACAGGCGCACTTATTGTGCTGGCAACGCTCTCAGCGTGCACTGCCTCGTCTCCCAACTCGGTCTCCCCAGACGAGGCCCCGAGTGCCCCAACCACAACGACACGAGTGCCGCGCCTGGTGGACGAGTCCGACCGACCTCTCGTCGCCTTCGACCCGTGCCTCGACATCCCCGACGACGTGCTTGCCGCGGCAGGCTATGACCCGAACTCCGAAGACAACGCGGATTTCGCGGCGACCCACTACACGATGCTCGGCTGCTCCTACGACGGCGTCTTGAAGTTTCCCGACGTTGCCGCCTACGGACTGACGGTGAGATCGGCCAACTTCGACTGGGCCATCGAACTCCAAAAGACCGCCGACAACGGCGACGACGTCATCCCATCTGAGATCGCGGGCCGACGCGCACTGCTGAAAACCAACCAGTCCCTCCCCGAACGTTGCGGCTTGAGCATCGAGACGTCCTACGGGGTGCTCATCTTTGCGCAGGTCCTCTTCGGCAAGGGAGGCGCCCGCGTACCAGAAGCGCAATGGTGTACCGGACTCGAAGACACCGCCGAGCGCATTGTTGCCGTCCTCGAAGACTTCGAGTCGCACACCCGCTGACCTAGCATCCCGTCTGCATTCGCCCCCGGAAGCCGAACTCGAACCCGCCCGAGTTCGCCGACCCACGCCCGCGACGCTGTCGGCGCCATGTGTCAGCATGGTCGAACCCGATCCCGGAGGGAGCGTCGGGCCCACCGCCGACCTGCACCGCCTGGCGCGTCTGCGTCAGGAGCACCCGGCGTGGGCGCTGCTGCGGTCGGACAATGCGGCTGCGGTGCTGGCGCTGCTGGGCCGGCACTTCGACCGCGGGACGCGACGGCTGCCGGCCCCGGAGCTGTTCGCCCGCCTCGATGTGGACCTGCAGGAACTGCGCGACGAGGGCTTCGAGCTGCCGCGCACCGGTCAGGCCTACTGTGCGGACTGGGTGCGCGCGGGTTACCTGCTGCGCCGCGCGAGCGCCGACGCCCGGGAGGAGACCCTCGAGCCGACGGAGGCGACGTTCGCCGCGCTCACGTTCGTCGCGGGCCTGACGACCGCTACCAGCTCGGTCACCGAGTCGCGGCTGACCACCCTGTCGAGCCAGCTCCAGGCGCTGGCGCGGAACTCGGATCCACGCAGTGAGAGTCGCCTGGCGGCGTTGCGGGCCGAGCGCGACGAGCTGGACCGGCAGATCGCCGCCGTCGAATCCGGGGACTTTCCCGTGCTGGACGGGAACCGGGCGGTGGAACGGTCCGCGGAGATCCTGGCGCTGGCCGGGGAGATCCCGGGCGACTTCGCGCGGATGCGCGCCGAGTTGGAAGCGCTCAACCGGGAGCTGCGGGCCCGGATCCTCGACGACGAGGGCGACCGTGGCGACACCCTCGGCGAGGTGTTCCGTGGGGTCGATCTGATCGGCAGTTCCGACGCCGGCCGCAGCTTCGCCGGCTTCTACGACATGATCATCGATCCGGAGCGGTCGTCGCAGCTCGACGACTGGATCGAGGCGGTGCTGCAACGCCCGTTCGCGCAGCAGCTCACCACCGAGCAACGCAACCGCTTCCGCACCCTGCTCACCGAGATGGAGGACGCGGGCGGCGAGGTGCACGCGACGATGACGTCGCTGTCGCGTTCGCTGCGCCACTTCGTGCAGTCCCGCCACTACGAGGAGCACCGACGCCTGCAGCGGCTGTTGCGCTCGGCCCAGCAGCAGGCCCTGCAGGTGGCGCAGCGCCGCAAACCATACGATCTGCTGGACCTCGAGCTGGTGCGGGTCGGCATGGGCATCGACTCGGTGGCGGCGCTGCGGTTGCACAACCCGGCCGACGACCTGGTGGCCGAGCCGGTGGTGACCCAGCCGGTCGGCGAGGTGGATCTGGCGGAGCTGCGCCGCATCGTCCGTGAATCGGAGATCGACATGGACGAGCTGGCCGGCAACGTCGCCGCCACGCTGCGTTCCCGTGGCAGCGCCACGATCGGCGACGTGTTGCGCGATCATCCCGCCACCCAGGGTCTGGCCAGCGCGGTGGGTCTGCTGGTGCTCGCCGCGGAGCACGGTCACCGCGTCGACGGCACCGAGGAGATCGCGTGGACGTCCCCGTCGGGCGCGACCCGCGTCGCGACGGTGCGCCGGCACCTGTTCGACCCGACCGACACCGAGTTCACCGCCCGCATCACCGAGGACGTGTCATGACCGAATCGACCACCCGCACGTATCCGGGCGACACCGGCGAACTCGACCTCGACACCCGCCGCGCGCTGGTCCAGTTGCTCAAGGGACCGCTCGTCACCGCCGACAAGCACCCCGAAGTGTGGCGGACGGTGATCCGCGACGAGCGGGTGCTGCGGTCCCGGCTCGCGGACGTGTTCCTCGATCTCGTCGTCGACGAGGACGATCAGCTCGCGTTCACCCGCCCCGCCGACACGGGCGACCACAAGGCCCCGACGGTGCTGCGCACCGAGCGCCTGACGTTCATGGACACCGTGATGCTGCTGGCGTTGCGGCACCGGCTGCTGCGCGCCCAGCCGGGCGAGCGGGTGATCGTCGACTTCGACGAGGTGGCCGGGCAGCTGGAGATGTACCGCGCGGCGACGAGCACCGATCCGGCCGGCTTCCGCAAACGGGTCAACGCGTCGTGGGAGAAGTTGAAGAAGTACACGCTGCTGGCATCGACGTCCACGGAGGGCCGGATGGAGGTCTCGCCGGTGTTGCGGCAGTTGTTCGACGCCGATCAGGTCGCCGCCGTCGAGGCCGAGTTCCGGCGCATCGTCGAGGAGGACGCGCCGTGAGCGCCGCCCCCGTCCACCCCGGCCAGTTCCGGCTCACGCGGGTGCAGGTGGTCAACTGGGGCACTTTGCACGGGTATCACGACATTCCCGTGGCCCGCAAGGGTTTTCTCATCACGGGCGCGTCCGGCTCGGGCAAGTCGACGCTGATCGACGCGATCTCGACGGTGCTCATGCCGGGCGGCAGCGTGCGGTTCAACGCGGCCGCGCAGGAGTCGGCGGCCGGGTCGGGCCGCAACTTCGTCAGCTACATCCGTGGGGCGTGGCGGCGTGAGGCCGACGCCGACACCGACGCGCTCACCGCCTCGTATCTGCGCACCGGCGCCACGTGGAGTGCGGTGGCACTGACGTACGACGCCGCCGACGGCACGGCCCCGGTGACCCTGGTGAAGCTCATGCACCTGCGTCGGGGCGCCAACGCCAACAACGAGATCTCGCACCTGCACCTGATCCTCGACACCGACCTGGAGCTGACCGACCTCGAACCGTTCGTCGCGCGGGGCATCGACACCCGGGGCATCCGCAAGCGCTGGCCCGATGCGGTCGTGAACCCCAGCTACGCGCCGTTCGCCCGCGCGTTCCGGTCCAAGCTCGGCATCTCGTCGGAGGCCGCGCAGCGGCTGCTGCACCGCACGCTGTCCGCGAAGAGCCTGAACAGCCTCGACCAGCTGCTGCGCGACTACATGCTCGACGAGCCGGCCACGTTCGCGATGGCCGAGCGGGCCACCACCCAGTTCCGCGAGCTGCGCGAGGCGCATCGCGTCGTCGTCGACGCCCGACGTCAGGTCGAGACGCTCGAGCCGCTCCGCGC
>NZ_AJFC01000028.1:0-6124 GCF_000256505.1 Rhodococcus sp. P14
GGCTCAGCACGACCTGCAGGACGAGACCGATCACCTCGACGCGGTGCACGCCCGGATGACGGTGGACCTGCTCAGCGACCGGCTCGACGAGACGCGGGCGCAGACGGGTCTGCTGCAGGCCGCCGCGGACAAGACCGCCGACGAGGCCGACCGCGCCGGCGAACGCACCCTCGATCTGCGGGTGCGCGCCGAGAGCGCCGGCGACGGCCGGCTCGCGACCCTCCGCGTGCACAAGGAGACCGCCGAGACCGCACTCGAACGAATCACCCAGCAACGCAGACGGTTCGACGTCGCCCTCGCGCACTGGGAGGCGGAGCCGCCGGGCACCGCGGACGACTTCGCGCATCTGCAGGCCCAGCTCGAGCGGGAACTGCGCGAGCTCGACACGACCGCCGACACGCGCAGGGCCGAACTGTACGAGGTGGCCGGTGTGCTCGCCGAACGCCGGAAGACGATCCGCGCGCTGATCGCCGACCGGGAGGTCCTGGCCCGGCGCCGCTCCAACCTCGATCCCGACCTGCTGCGCGCCCGGGAACTGGTGTGCTCGGCGGCCGGACTCGGTGAGGACGCCCTGCACTTCGCGGGCGAGCTGATCGCGGTGCGCGCCGAGCACGCCGAGTGGACGGGTCCGATCGAGCGCGTCCTGGGCGGATTCAGCCGCACCCTGCTGGTGCCCGACGAGCTGTATCCGCGGGTGGCCGCCGCCGTCGACGCACACCATCTCGGTGCCCGCCTCGTGTACCGGCGGGTCCGCACGGGCGTCGGCGCGCCGGACGCACCCACCACCGCCGACGGCTCGCTCGTCCGCAAGCTCGAGGTGCGCCCCGGCCCGCTCGCCGCGTGGCTGCAGCACCAGCTGGCGGACCGCTTCGACTACGCGTGCGTCGACACCGCCGACGACCTGCGCCGCGTCCCGCGGGGCGTGACCCGGGCCGGGCAGGTCAAGCACGGCGGCGACCGGCACGAGAAGGACGACCGGCGGCGCATCGACGACCGCAGCCGCTGGGTCCTCGGCTTCGACAACGAGGCCAAGCTCGCCGACCTGCGCCGGCGCATCGGCGACGCCGAGACCGACGTCGACGCGCTGCAACGGCGGCAGGAGGCGCTCGAGCGTGCCGAGTCCGCGATCCAGCAGCGCCGGCAGGCCGCCGCGGTGATCCGTGAGTCCGCGTGGGCCGACGTCGACGTCGCGGCGGCGGGCAGCGCGGTGGACGCGATCGAGGAGCGGCTGCGCGAGTGGATGCAGGGCAACACCGAATACGCCACGCTCACCGCGGATCTGGCTCGCGCCGAGAGCGAGGAACGCGCCGCCCGGCAGGCGCACACCGCGGCGCTGGCCAAGCTCGAACAGCACCGGGACGAGCTGACCCGGGTGCAGGCGCGACTCGACGAGGCGCGGGCCCACGCCGGCACCGCGGTGCCCGACCCGATCGCCGCGCGCATCCGGGCCCGGTTCGCCGCAGCGGTCCGCCGCGTCACCGTCGACAACATCGACCGGGCCCTGAGCACGGTGGGTCGCGCGATCAACGAAGAGATGCGGTCCGCGCAACGCGCCACCGCGGACGCCGAGCGCCGCATCACCGCCATCCTCACCGGCTACCTCGCCGAGTGGGAGGCGCGGCGCGCCGAGATGCGCTCCGAGGCCGAGTACGTCGACGACGCCCTCGCCGTGCTCGCCCGGCTGCGCAGCGACGGCCTGCCCGCCTACGAGGACGAGTTCTTCCGGCTGCTGCGCGAGCAGTCGCACCGCAACATCGGGGAGCTGGCCCGCGCGATCCGCAAGGCGCCGGGCGAGATCCGCTCCCGCATCGAGCCGGTGAACGAATCGCTGCGCCGCTCGCCGTTCGACACCGACCGGATCCTGCGCATCGACGTCAAGGACCGGCGCTCCCCCGCCGCGTCGGAGTTCCTCGCGGAACTGCTGCAGATCACGAGCGGCGCGTGGAAGGAGGAGGACCGGGCCGCAGCGGAGCGACGGTTCGAACAGATGGCGGCGGTGCTCGAACGGCTCGACTCCGGCGAACCCGCCGACCTGCGGTGGAAGCGCCTCGTGCTCGACACCCGCCTGCACGTCGGATTCATCGGGGTGGAGGTCGACCCGGAGGGCAACGACGCCAACTATCACGACTCGAGCTCCGGCCTGTCGGGTGGGCAGGCGCAGAAGCTGGTGTTCTTCTGCCTCGCGGCCGCGCTGCGCTATCAGCTGGCCGCCGCCGGCGAGGAGTTGCCGCGCTACGGCACCGTGATCCTCGACGAGGCGTTCGACCGCGCCGACCCCGCGTACACGCGGCGGGCACTGGACGTGTTCACCCAGTTCGGGTTCCACATGGTGCTCGCCACCCCGCTCAAGCTGCTGCAGACCCTCGACGACTACATCGACGGCGTGGCGGCGGTGAGCATCCGCGACAAGCGCTACTCGCAGATCGCCCTGTTGCCGATCCGCGAGGACGGCACGTGAGCGCACTGTGCGTGCCGCCGTCCGCGGTCGCCGGTAAGGCCCAGGCCGCCTACCGCAGCCGCCGCGCTCGATGGATCACCGATCCCGCTGCGGCCGAGTCGGATTCGCTGTCGATCGCGCTGCATCCGCCGTCCGAGCGGCGGGTCGCGCAGGATCCCGACGCCGTCGTGGCGTGGGTGCGGGCCTGGCACGGCTACCGGGGCGCCGGCCGGGTCGAGTGGGAGACGCGGCGCTGGCCGAGCTTCGGCACGCAGGAAGTGCCGGTGCGCCTGATGCTTTCGGGCGCGACCGCGATCGCCGCCGCGGCCGCACGCGCACCCGAGTGGTGCACCCTCACCGAACGGCGGGCGCGACTGCTCGACGGACTCGGCCCCGGCACCGCGACGCTCGCGACCGCGATCGCCGCCACGCATGCCCGCTGGCTCGAGCTGGACGAGCCGGACTTCTCCCGGCTCGTCGCGGCTGTGCGCTGGCTGGCCGAGCATCCGTCGTCGGGGCTGTTCATCCGTCAGCTGCCGGTGCCCGGCGTCGACACCAAATGGGTGTCGCGGCACCGCGGTCTGGTCGAGACGCTGCTCGAGGGAGTGCGCGGCGACCGCGACCTGGGAGTGCGGTCGCTGCCGCGGATGTGCGAGGTGGCCGTGTGCGACCGGACGCTGCTGCCCGCGGCGCCGCGGGTTTTCGCGACGTCGCTCGACGAGCTGGCGGCACTGCCGGTGACACCGGCCCGCACCCTGATCCTCGAGAACAAGGAGGGCCTGCACGCGCTGCCGGACCTGCCGGCGACGGTGGCCGTGCACGGCGGGGGCTACGCGGTGCACGAACTGGCGGACGTGCCGTGGCTCGCCGCCTCCGACGTCGTGTACTGGGGCGACCTGGACACGCACGGCTTCGCGATCCTCGACCGGCTCCGCGGCCACCTCCCGCACGTGCGCAGCCTGCTCATGGATGGCGGCACTGTCGAGCGGTGGCGTGACCTCGCCGTGCCCGAGGCGTCCCCCGCTCCGCACGTGCCCGCGCACCTGACCGGGCCGGAACGCAACGCCCTCGACGCGGTGCGCACCGAAGGGCTTCGGCTCGAGCAGGAGCGGATCCCGTGGCCGTACGTCGTCGCGCATCTCGCGGCACTGTAGCCGCGGACGTCGAGCCTGTCGCACGCCGGTGTTAGAGTCCCCGCGTCGATTCGTAGGGGGGACGAATGGTGGGGGAACTGCGCGCCGATGTGGCGCGTCTCGAGGAGTTGAGCGGACGACTGCACGGCCTGGCCGCGGAGGCGTCGCGGCTGCGCGTGGGTCCGGCGGCGGGACCGTATGCGCCGGCCCTGGACGCGCTCATGCCGTCGGTACTGGAGGCGGCTCGCCTCTCGCAGGAAATCGTCGACAGTGCCCTGATTCCCGCGCTCGCGGAGCGTCTCGGCGAGACCGGTGACGTCATGCGCGCCACCGCGCGCGAGTACCGCGACCAGGACGACACGTCGGCGACGCGACTGGTCTCGGCCTATCTCTCGGCCACCGGCGACTGGCGCGTCGACGAGGATCCGGCATGACCCTGACCAAGGGGCAGGTTCGGGAATGGAATCCGAGACAACTCGACGACATCGGTCGCGCGTGGCGCGACGCCGGAGGCCGGATCGAGGAGCTGTTCGATCGATACGTCGCCGCCGTCACCGACGTCGGCGGCACGTACTGGGAGGGACGTACCGCGGAGGCCGCGCAGGAACGCGCCGCGGCCGACAGACGGACCGTCGTCGCCCTGGTCGATCGGCTCGACACGCTCGCTCGTCGGCTCGAACAGGGATTTCACGAGGTCGACGCGCCACTCCAGCGCGCCCGGGCGACGATCCTCGACGCCGAGGCCCAAGGGTTCGTCGTCGGCGAGGACCTGACGGTGCGCGATCCGGCGCCGGACCCGGACCGGGAAGCGGCCCGAGCCGGCCTGCAGGCGTACCTGGCCGAGGCGGTGTCGACCGTCGAGAACGCCGACCGGGCGCTGCAGCAGGAACTGAGCGCCGCGCGGGCCCTGCTGCGAGCCGACTTCACCTCGGTGGCTGCGCTCGGCACGGACCAGGGGCACGCGGACGGCGCGCGGCTGGTCGACGGATCGGTGACGCCGGAGGCGCTGCGGCGCCTACTCGAAGCCGGTGCGCTGACACCGGAACAGGTCGACGCCCTGCGCGCGGGCGCAGCGGCGACCATCCCGTCGTCGCACATGGAGTACCTGGTGGCCCTCAGCCGGTCCCTGGACGGCAGGACGCCCCGGGAGATCGCCGACCTCATGGCCGGACTGCCGGCCGGGGCTCGCAGCGCGCTGGCCAACGCGCTGCAGATCGTCTCCACCGAGAACGTCGCCGTCGCCGTCGCCGACGGTGACATCGCCCCGCGTGGCGGGGCGGACCTGCTACCGGACGGGATCCGGGCGGCACTCGACCGCGACGATCTGGTTGTTCACGGCTTCCGGACGATCGGCGGCACGACCTACACGAGCACCGAACTGAACGGCGTCGCCGACAACCAGGCCCTCGCCGGGACCGTGGCCGAGGGCGATGCGGTGTACCGGTCCGGCAGCACGCTCGACCGGGATCTCCTGGATGTCGGTCGCCGATATCTCGACGCCCAGGTCGCGTTCGCGCAGGACCCCAACCGCAGTTTCGAGTTCTTCACCGTCGACGGACGCGGCACGGGCGACGGTGCGTTGACGGCCGGAATCCTCACCGCGGTGGCGGACGACCGCATCGCGGTCGAACAGGCCGTCACCGACCCTGAGCACGGCACCGATTTCGTGCGGAACGTACTGGTGCACGACTGGTCGGACGACGGTGCGGCGGTGTCGTCGCTGTTCCGCGCCGACGTGAAGGACGGAGTGGTCGACGATCCTCACAACACCGCCGACGTCGCCGCAGCGACCCGTCACGGCGCGATCATGGCCGCCGTCGCGGGCGCGATGAGTTCCGGAGAGGCGTGGAAGACGTTGTCCGCCATCCCGGAAACCGACGGGCAGTCGGTGGGTCAGCTGAATCCTGATCTGCTGCGGACGGTTTCGCACGGCCTGAGCCCCTACATTCCCGACCTGGCGGGATCCCCACAGGCGGATCGGCCCGGATTCGACGTCGGCGACTGGGCGGATCCGAAGGACAACAGCAGCTATCGCGGCTCGGCGAACGTCTTCGCCGCGATGAACACCGATCCCGAGGCCGGCACGCATTTCACCGGCAGTGCATTCGCGTCCGTTGTGGCGGCCGAGACCCGGTACGCGCAGGACCCGTACACCTCGGGCACGACGGCGGAGCTCTCGACGGCCGGTCGCATCCTGGGGCTGACCGACCGGGGGCTGATGCTGTCGACCCAGGACGATTTCCACGACGAGACCGAGCGGCAGCAGGCGATCTACGACCGCAAGTCCGCCGCCTACGACGCAGTCCTTGCCCTCGGCGCGTTCGGCCTGGAGAAGTTCCCCGGCGGTGAGTACATCGCGACGCTCTACGAAGCAGGCGGTGATCCGTTGAAGGAGTTGCACATCGGCCCGGAGCCCGGCACGGAGGAATCAGCCGAGCTCACGGGCCCGAACCTGGTGCGGCAGTACTACAACGTGCTTGCGGCCGCGCCGGAGGTGCCGGTACCGATCCGTGCCCACCATCGGAACCTGTTCGACGAGGCGGGGCGGCTCCCG
>NZ_AJFC01000029.1:0-32644 GCF_000256505.1 Rhodococcus sp. P14
TTCGGAATCGGACAAGGAGGTGCGACATGCCATGTTGCGTGAGGCGTTCAACGAGTACGGAAACCCGACCGACGGGCACGAGACGGCCATGCAGGAGGCCTACGACACGGTGGTGCGCACGAATGGCTGAGACACGGCTGTCGGCCCTGGGATGCGTCGCATTGCTCGCCTTCACCGCCGGGTGCGGGGACCGCGCGCCGGAGGATCCACGTCCGGTTCCCGTTCCCGAGCCGCCGGTCGCGTACACGCACGTGTGGTCCGCAGACCCCGACATCGACCTGTCCAGCCGCAGCGCCGAACTGGTCCGCGCCGCAGTCGAATCCGGACTTCGCACGTTCAACTACGGTACGAAGTTCACATTCCCCGGATACCTAGACGCCGTCGGGGCACCGTACGATTTCGACCACGCCGAGGTCTGGGATCATCTGGTACGCCCCAGTCGCCACGATCTACCGCCGTGGCGAGCCACGTACTTTCACCATCTCACGATGCTGTCTGCCGGCAACTCGGAGATCACGGCAGCAGTATGCGAATACCGAGTCAAAACCGAACCCGGGCTCAACCTCTCCTTCGATCCCATGAAGTGGGTGTGGGCCGTGACCCTGCGCAACACCGCCGACACACCCGGCGCGGCCGGTATCCCCGACACCGACCCGGAAGGACACGATCCCCGCGCCGCCATCGCCCCCGACTGGAACGTCTTCGGCACCTGGAAGATCGTCCAGCTCCGCACCGGGGGACCGAACTGGGTCATACCGGACACGTGTACGGCGTGGTGGCACGAACGCTTCCCCACCTTCGAACTCCACGACGGTCTGCTCTCGCCACCCCCAGGCTTCCAACCACCCACCATGCCCGTCGCCCAGCAATACCCCGAATGGATCGGACCGGCGAATGCCGGTTGAACCCATAACGCGGCACCGCCGCACCGCCAGCGAACAGCGAAGGGCCCCGATGAACGCACCGCGTCGGCGGCGCGTCATTGCCGTCGTCACCACTGCCCTACTCGCAGTCACCGGCTGCGGCACCGACAGCCCACCCGATCCACGTCCGGTTCCCGTTCCCGAGCCGCCGGTCGCGTACACGCACGTGTGGTCCGCGGACCCCGACATCGACCTGTCCAGCCGCGGCGCCGAGCTGGTCCGCGCCGCAGTCGAAGCCGGACTTCGCACGTTCAACTACGGTACGAAGTTCACATTCCCCGGATACCTCGACGCCATCGGGGCACCGTACGATTTCGACCACGCCGAGGTCTGGGATCATCTGGTACGCCCCGGTCCCGTCGATCCACCACAGTGGCGAGCCACGTACTTCATGCATCTCACGGCACTGTCGGCGACGGCCACGGAAGTCACTGGAGCCGTGTGCGAGTACGGCGTCGGCACAGAACCGGGAGAAGAGTACTCGGTCTATCCCCTGAGAATGGTCCGGGCGGTGACCTTGCGCAACACTGCCGAGACACCCGGCGCAGCCGGTATCCCCGACACCGACGCGGAAGGACACGATCCCCGCGCCGCCATCGCCCCCGACTGGAACGTCTTCGGCACCTGGAAGATCGTCCAGCTCCGCACCGGGGGACCGAACTGGGTCATACCGGACACGTGTACGGCGTGGTGGCACGAACGCTTCCCCACCTTCGAACTCCACGACGGTCTGCTCTCGCCACCCCCAGGCTTCCAACCACCCACCATGCCCGTCGCCCAGCAATACCCCGAATGGATCGGACCGGCGAGTGCCGGCTGAGTCGCCACGAACGCCGCAGTCCCGAAACTGGACCCCGCACAGGCCACCGATTCCGGAGACGCCTCACCACCCGCGCCTTCACGATGTGCCTGAAGTTGCAATAGTGAACTAGAATCGAACTTCTCGTTCCCGGGTTCTCGCCCGGGAAATTCCCTTCACAGGAAAGGAGCACTCCGACGCACACGCCAGCCCCCCACACCGTTCATCTCGTCTCCCTGCCCCACAGCGTCGGAGATGCTCCCCCGCTCGCCTCGGAGCGGCCCCGACTGCACGGCCACCCGCACATCGTGTGGTTCCGGGACCGCTACGCGATCCCCATCTCGACGACCACGCCGCGCCAGGCGATGCTCGAGGATCTGCAGTTCGTGCGCCGGGTCCTCGACGACGCCGGCATCGACTATCTACTGGTCCGCGGCGACGGCACCCGCCCGGTCCTGGCGGTGGACTGGGCCGACCGCAAGGAGCTGCGTGCCGCGCTGGTCGGCGCCTGCACCGACGAGCCGTTCTACTCCAAGACCGTGGGTGCGAAACGGCACCGTCCCGTGCTCGTCGCGGACGGCCGGCTTTCCCGCAGTTCCAAGGCCCGGATCTTCCGCCTGTTCCGGCCGCGGGTGGAACTCACCAGCGGCCTGCGGTACGGGGCGTCGAACGGGGTGCAGATCGAGTTGTGGTCGCACACCGACGACGAGATCCTCCTGCCGAGGGAGAACGCGCTGACCCGGCGCAGCGTGTTGCGCGACGAGGTCACGCGCGGCACCGTGGAGCGCTACGGACAGACGTGGCCGACCATCGAGGGGATGTTCGCGGCGCACCCGTCGGACGTCCCGTTCGAGATCGACCTGGTGTTCTCGTGGGTGGACGGCTCGTCGAAGGAGTGGCAGGCCGAGCGCGCCAAACGCCTGCAGAACTACGTGGTGGGCGAGGGCGACGACTCCCCCGCCCGCTACCGGCAGATCAACGAGCTCAAGTACGCGCTGCGCTCCGTGCACATGTATGCGCCGTGGATCCGGCGGATCTTCGTCGCGACCGACTCCGACCGGCCGGACTGGCTGGCCGACGACGGGCAGGTCACGTTCGTGCGCAGCGAGGAGTTCTTCGCCGACCGGTCGGTGCTGCCCACCCACAATTCGCAGGCCGTCGAGTGCCAGCTGCACCACATCCCGGGTCTGTCCGAGCACTTCCTGTACTCGAACGACGACATGTTCTTCGGTCGCCCGGTGGATCCGCAGATGTTCTTCTCCGCCGGTGGGGTCACGAAGTTCATCGAGGCGGACACCCGCATCGGATTGGGCCGGAACCACAAGAAGCGCAGCGGTTTCGAGAACGCGGCCCGCGTCAATCGCCGGCTGCTCGAGGAGCGGTTCGGGGTGACGATCACCCGGCACCTCGAACACACGCCGGTGCCGCTGCGCAAGAGCATCATGGCGGAGATGGAGCGGGAGTTCGCGGACGAGTTCGCGGCCACGGCGGCGAGCACGTTCCGGGCCGCGGAGAACATCTCGGTGACGAACTCCTTCTACCACTACTACGCGCTGATGACCGGCCGGGCGGTGCAGCAGACCGCGGCGCGGGTGAAGTACGTCGACACGACGGTGAGGTCGGGGCTACGGGAGCTGGACACGCTGCTGGCGAAGCGGACGACCGACCTGTTCTGCCTCAACGACGGCAGCACACCGGAGGTCGACCTCGAGCTGCGCACCGCGAAGGTCACCCAATTCCTGGAGCGGTACTACCCGATCCCGGCGCCGTGGGAGACGGACTACCCGGGACGGTCGTGACCCGCACCGCGTAGCCCCTCGATCCGGCCGCCCCGCTTTCCGCGGGGCGGCCGGGTGGAACGCGAATCCGGTCACCGCCCGTTCGACAGGGTGGGAAATGTCCAGCTTCCGTCGAGGACTTCCGGGCGCGGGCGGTACAGGCGCACGAGATAGTTCCACCCCTCCGTGACGGGAAGGTAATTGGCACGGTCCGCATCGCCGCCGCCCCCGAATCGGACGGTGATCGAACCGTCCGCGTTCGGCACGCCCGTGATGTTGTTGACGCTGTAGGCATTCTGTGCGTTCGGTTCGAAGAAGCCCTGCGCGTTGTAGACCGAGACGGACCAGAACCCGTCGACGGGCACATCGCGGACGGTCAGCTCGTACTCGCCGACCGGCAGTCCCGGATCGACGCCGATGTAGGCGGCCTCCGTGGTCGGCAGGCCACCCCAGCCGGCGGCGGTGCCGATCAGGTGCCGGACCGGGTCGATCTCACCTCGGGCGCCGAACATCCGGTCGAAACCCGTCAGTCCTCGCGCCAGCGCCAGCAGCGCCTCCCGCGTCGCGTCGAAGCTCGGCCGGTCGTAGTCGGGCGCCGTGAACGGTGTCGACGACCCGGCGTCGAGACGGAACCGGTCCTGGAGCGAGGCCACGGCCTGCACGTCGTCCGGATCGGAAGGATCGACGAGAATCCGCACCGCGACGGCGACGTACGGTGTCGGGAACTCGTCGGCGGTGAGCCTGTGCTCTCCCGGGTCGTGGAGGATCCGATCGACGTGGTGGTCCTGGTCGACCACCATCACGGACAGGTACCGTCGACCGCTGTCGGGGATGGTGAGGGTCGCGCCCTCCGAGGTGTCGATGATCGCGAGGCTGTAGAGGGTGTCGCGGTTCATCCGGATCACCGTCTGCTGCTCGACCGAGGCGGGCTCCCGGTTGTGCCGGAGCACATTGATGCCCCCGGCGTCCCGCTGAAGATCGAGAAACATCCGATCCGTCTCCGCGCGAACGAAATTGTCCACATTCACCGATGTCATGCGCGGCAGCCTAGACGACGCACGCTCCACGCGCTGTCCGATTCGTCCGCCTCCGCGACGGACCGGAATTCCCCAGCGGGGACTGCCGGGCCGGCCGCCGGGCACATGCGGCCCGTCTCATTCCGGCTCCGCCATCCGCGCGCGGCGCGCGAGGGTGGCGGCGACCCCGGCTACGGCCGCGCGCACCGACGTGGTGTGCCGCTCGGGATGGAACCGGGCCACGGGACCGGTGACACTGAGGGCCGCGATCGGCCGGTCGTCCGTGTCGAGCACCGGCGCAGCGACGCAGGTGATGCCCATCGCGGATTCCTCGCGTTCGTACGAGACCCCCTCGTCGAGGATGCGTTCGAGCTGTGCGCGCAGCAGTCCGGGCCCGGACAGCGTCTTCGGGGTGCGCCGTTCGAGTGGCTCGGCGAGCACCCTGTCGATGATCTCCGGATCGGAGTGCGCGAGGAGCGCCTTTCCGATGGCCGTGCAGTGCAGCGGCATTCGGCCGCCGAGACGGGACGGGGAGCGGGCCTGCCGGTGTCCGCCGATCTTGGCGATGTAGACGACCTCGGCGCCCTCGAGGATGCCGAGGTGGACCGTCTCGTGCGTCCGCTCGTACAGGTCCTCCAGGAACGGGGTGGCGACCTCGATCAGGCTGCGCTCGGTGGACGCCCGCATGCCGAGTTCGAACAGTTGCCCGCTCAGCCGGTAGCCGGCCCGGGTGCGGTCGAGGAGGCGCACCTTGACGAGGTCGGAGAGCAGCCGGTGCAGGGTGCCCTTGGGGATGCCGGTGCGCCGGCCGAGTTCCGCGAGGCTGAGCCCGTGGTCGTCGACGGTGAACGCATACAGCACGGTGACGACCTTGCCGAGCACGGTGTTCGGGTCGACCTGCGCGTCGCCGGGAGCGCCCACCGCATTCCCCTTTCGTCCGGTGACCTGGCAGTTCGGGTCATCCGCCACTGTACGTTCCACTGAGTCGAACGCCACGCTGGCCGGGCGCCGGGCCGCCCGGTGACAGTGGACAGGTCCATTCCCTTCGACCTTCCGGGACCGCCATGACCCCCTCCCCAGGAACCGACCGCATGCCGGCTCCGCCCTCCGCCGCGACGGACGATCCGGCTGTCGATGCGGCGTTCGTCCGACTCGACCACGCGGTACAGACCCGCACGCCCTGCACGCCGGTGCGTGACCTCATCGGCAGCACCGATATCGAGCGTGCCTACGCGGTGCAGACGAAGCTGAACGCCGCACGCGCGGATGCCGGGGCTCGGGTGGTCGGTCGCAAGATCGGGCTCACGTCACCGGCGGTCCAGCGGCAACTCGGCGTGGACCGGCCCGACTTCGGCGTCCTGTTCGACGACATGCAGTACACCGAGGACGAACCCGTGCCCTTCCAGCGCCTGCTGCAACCGAAGGTCGAGGCGGAGATCGCCTTCGTGCTCGGGCAGGACCTCACCGACGGCCCGCTCGACGACCGGCGTATCCGCGACAGCGTCGACTACGCCGTCGCCGCCCTCGAGATCGTCGACAGCCGGATCGCAGTGTGGGACATCACTTTCGGGGACACGGTCGCCGACAACGCCTCGTCCGGGCTGTTCGTCCTCGGCACCCGGCGCCGCCGGCTCGACGAGTTCGAACCGATCGACACCGAGATGCAGATGCGTGTCGACGGCGCGGCGGCGTCCACCGGGAACGGCGCGGCCTGCCTGGGCGACCCGCTGCGGGCCCTGGCGTGGCTCGCCGACCCCGCCCGCCGGTTCGGCGAACCGCTCCGCGCCGGGCAGATCGTCCTGTCCGGGGCCCTCGGGCCGATGGCGCCCGTCCACCCCGGCTCCACCGTCACCGCGGACATCACCGGACTCGGCTCGGTGACCGCGACCTTCACCCAGGAGGACAACGCATGAGCACCCCTAGAACACAGGTGGCCGTCATCGGCTCCGGCAACATCGGCACCGACCTGATGATCAAGGTGATCCGGAACTCGACCAACCTCGAGATGGGCGCCATGGTCGGCATCGACCCCGACTCGGACGGCCTGGCCCGCGCCCGCCGGCTGGGTGTCCCCACCACCGCCGACGGCGTGGCGGGCCTGATCGGCCTGCCGAACTTCGACGAGATCGGCTTCGTGTTCGACGCGACGTCGGCGCAGGCGCACCGGGCCAACGCCCGGGCGCTCGAACCCTACGGCAAGCGGCTGATCGACCTCACCCCCGCAGCGATCGGCCCCTTCGTCGTTCCGGCCGTCAACCTCGACGCCCACCGGAACGCCCCGAACGTCAACATGGTCACCTGCGGTGGGCAGGCAACCATTCCCGTCGTGGCGGCGGTCTCGCGCGTCACGCCCGTCGCCTACGCCGAGATCGTCGCGTCCATCGCGTCGAAGTCCGCCGGACCCGGCACCCGCGCGAACATCGACGAGTTCACCGAGACGACGGCGCACGCGATCGAGTCGGTCGGCGGGGCGGCCCGGGGCAAGGCGGTGATCGTCCTGAACCCGGCCGAGCCGCCGCTGATCATGCGGGACACCGTGTTCTGCCTGATCTCCGAGCCGAGCGCAGTCGTGCACGACGCCGTCCGGGAGTCGATCGAGCGGATGGTCGCCGACGTCGCCGCCTACGTGCCGGGCTACCGGCTCAAGCAGCAGGTGCAGATCACCCCGGTCCCGCAGGGGCAACCGGTGCATACCCTGCTCGCCGACGGCGCCCCGGCCACCCCCACCCACCAGGTGTCGGTGTTCCTCGAGGTCGAGGGTGCCGCCCATTACCTGCCCGCGTACGCGGGCAATCTCGACATCATGACCTCGGCGGCCCTGCGGTTCGCGGAGGCCGCCGCCGAGACGGACACCGCACGCGCGGCAGAACTGGAGGCCACCCGATGACGACCGAACTGTTCATCCAGGACGTCACGCTGCGGGACGGGATGCACGCCGTTCGGCACCGCATCACCCCGGAGGACGTGGGCCGTATCGTGGCCGCGCTGGACGCGGCCGGTGTCGACGCCATCGAGGTCGCCCACGGCGACGGCCTGGCCGGGGGGAGCCTCAACTACGGACCGGGCAGCCACACCGACTGGGAGTGGATCGAGGCCGCGGCCGCGAACGTGTCCCGGGCGCGCCTGACCACCCTGCTGCTGCCCGGGATCGGCACGATCCGCGAGCTCGAGCACGCCTACCGGCTCGGGGTCCGCTCGGTGCGCGTGGCCACGCACTGCACCGAGGCGGACGTCTCGGCCCAGCACATCGCGACGGCCCGCGAGCTGGGCATGGACGTCTCCGGGTTCCTCATGATGAGCCACATGGCACCGCCCGCGGAGCTGGCGCGGCAGGCGAAACTGATGGAGTCGTACGGCGCGCACTGCGTCTACGTCACCGACTCCGGCGGTCGGCTGACCATGGACGGGGTACGCGAGCGGGTGCGCGCCTACCGGGACGTGCTCGATCCGGGCACCGAGCTCGGGATCCACGCCCACGAGAATCTGTCGTTGTCGGTGGCGAACTCCGTGGTCGCCGTCGAGGAAGGGGTCACCCGCGTCGACGCCTCCCTGGCCGGGCACGGCGCCGGCGCCGGCAACTGCCCGCTCGAGGCGTTCGTCGCCGTCGCCGACCTGCAGGGCTGGACCCACGGCAGCGACCTGTTCGCGCTGCAGGACGCGGCCGACGACCTGGTCCGGCCGCTTCAGGACCGGCCCGTGCGGGTCGACCGGGAGACCCTCACCCTCGGCTACGCCGGCGTGTACTCCTCGTTCCTCCGGCACGCGGAGGCCGCGTCCGAGCGCTACGGCATCGACGTGCGCACCCTCCTGCTCGAGGTCGGGCGGCGCGCGCTCGTCGGCGGGCAGGAGGACATGATCGTCGACATCGCCCTCGACCTGCTGGGGGAACGTGCCGGCAGCCCGGCGTGACCCGGGGTCCGCACACGCGCCGGGGCGGGTCTGTCGCGAACGACAGACCCGCCCCGGTTCCCTGTGCCGGCGCCCGTCAGACGGCGCCGGTCCGCTTGGGTGTTCCCCAGCTGCTGACATCCACGACCGTTCCCGTCACGGTCGCGGAGTCGTCACGGCACGCGAGGTAGAGGTAGGCGCCGACGTAGTCGTCGGGTTCCACCTCGATCTGCAGCGCGCCGTTGTCGCGCACCATCTGCCGGATCGGAATGGCATCGGCCACGGAGCGGTCGGCGAGTCCCATCGCGCCGGGCCCGCGCAGGTCGGTGGCCATGCCGCCGGGGGCGACCGCGTTGACCCGGACCTCCGGGGCGAGTTCGTACGCGAGCTGTCGCACGAGTCCCACACCGGCGTGCTTGGACGAGACATACAGCGGGCCACCGCCGCCCGGGAAGAACGCCGCGTTGGACAGGGTGAAGATCATGCTGCCGCGAGAGGACTTCAGGTGCGGCGCTGCGGCCTTCGCGCCGAGCAGATAGCCCTTCACGTTGACGGAGAACAGCTCGTCGAACCCGGTCCCGAGTTCGTCCGGCGACGCGTCGAGCAGCGACCGGCCGAAGTCCCAGACCCCGGCGTTGCCGACGAAGGTGTCGAGGACACCGAACTCGCGCACGGCGAGATCGGCCGCCTCCTGGTTGTCGGCGAACGAGGTGACGTCGCCCGCCAGGGTGCGCACGCCGGTGCCGAACGCCTCGCGCAGTGCGCTGAGCTTCGGCTCCGACCGGTCGAGCACGGTCACGCGAGCGCCGTCCTCGACGAACCGTCTGACCAGGGCGTGGCCGAGCCCGGATCCGCCGCCGGTCACGAGAACCGACCTTCCGTCAAGCCGTCCCACTGCGGGCTCCTTCCTTCAGTTCGTACGCGCCGGGAAGACCGACGTGGATCTCGCCGCCCTCGATCCGGACCGGGTGTGTGCGGACCGCGGTCGTCGCGGGCGGACTCAGGGGCCGGCCGGTTCGGAGACAGAACTTCGCCAGGTGGAGCGGGCACTCCACGACGCAGTCCTCGATCCATCCGTCGGCGAGGGAGTAGGTCTCGTGCGTACAGGTGTCGTCGACGCAGAAGTACTCCCCGTTCGACCTGAACACCGACACCGGCGGACGCGAGTCGAGCCGCACCGCGTCGTCGTCGTCGAGGTCGCCGACCGCGCAGACCCGAACCCACCGCGTGTTCTCACTGGATGTTTCAGCCGTCATCGTCGGATACCTCACAGGAAGATGCTGATGCTGGGGGCGAGGATCGTGGTCTGCTCGAGGACGATCCGGCGCTCGCGGATCTTGAAGGGCAGGGCGCCGCCGTGGTGGCGCAGCACATCGAAGCGCTCACCGACGAACCAGTCCTCGTGCCGCTCGAGGCGGCTGCGGTAGACGCTGAAGTTGCACACCACGTCGAGATCGCCGTCCTCGCGGTGCGCGACGCGGACATTGGTCAGCAACCGCCGGGTGCGCGAGGGGGGCTCCTCCGACCAGGACAGGCCCGAGGTGAGCCGCCGGACCCGGCCCCGCAGGAAGTGGAAGTCGTCGTCGATGAACGCCCCCTCGTCCGGGCCGGAGATCTCGGCGTCGCGTTCGCGGAACGTGCGGGTCATGCGGGTGGGCGCCCAGTAGTGCACGTCCTCCCCGAAGAAGTCGAGCCAGTCGTGGTAGCGGTGGTTGTCGAGGTGTTCCGCCTCGGCGTACAGGAACTGCTCGACCGCGTGCTGCAGATGCACGTCGGCGCGCCGGACGGACGCGGGCGACCCCTCGGTGCTGCGGGTGTCGGTGGTCATCGGTTCTCTCCTGCGTGTTCGGAGCGCGTCGCCTCGTCGGCCCGGCGGAGGATCTCGTCCCACGGCAGGCCGTCGACGAGATCCAGCCACCGCTGGTAGAACCCCCGGGCGGCGGTTTCGCTGTAGACGTCGTTGGACAGACCCGGAAGGCCGTGACTGTCTCGTTCCTCGAATCCCATCCCCATCTGGACGTTCAACTCCGTGCTGCGCGACTTCCACCCGCGCAGCACCTGCTGGACCTCGGTCCAGTTCTCGCCGTCGTCGGTCTCGAAGACCCCGGCCGGGCTGAAGGAGCGCTGGGTGCCGCGCCGCATGCCCGCCTTCGCCTCCGGCGAGGCGTCCTTCGGCACGAAGGTCCATGCCCACACCTCGATCTGGCCGGGCCCGCGCGGATGCCACACCCGCATCGTGTTCACGGGCCCGAGCCAGGAGAAGTTCGGGAAGATCAGATTGTGTCCCCAGACCTTGACGGCGCGGTCGGCGCCGATCCGGCGGAAGACTTCGTCGCGGTTGGCTGTCTGCCACGCGCTGTACTCGGGACCTGCGTGCAGGTCGGGGCCGAATTCGGGGAGCCAGAAGCTGCCCGATCCGTGGCCGTTGCCGGCGAACTGCCGGCCCGGCGCGTCGGGCGGCGGATTGAGCAGGCCGTGGAAGGCCGGATCCTCGTGCAGGGCCAGCATCGCCGACGAATGCGAGATCGCCGCGTGATACATGTCGCTGGCGAACTGCTCCGCCGGCAGCTTCCAGTTGCAGTCGATGACCCACTTCGCGGCGCCCTTGACGAACTCGACACCGTTGTCCCATCGATCGATGGTCGCGTCGAAGTAGTAGGCCATCTCGCCCAAATACTCGGCGAAGTCGGGCACGTCCTCCGACCAGGTGCCGAAGTGGAAGCCCCGGTAGCTCGCGATGCGGGGGACCTTCGTGGCGCCCCAGGAGGACTTGTCGATCCGGTCACGGTATCCGCGTTGCTGCTGCGGCACGTTGATCAGGTTGCCCTCGAGGTCGTACGACCAGCCGTGGTAGGTGCAGGTGAACGCGCGGCTGGTGCCTTCGTCCGAGCGGCAGATCCGCATTCCTCGATGCCGGCACTGATTGAGGAACGCCTTCACCGAGCCGTCTCGCTGGCGCACGACCAGAACCGGATCCTCCCCCATGTAGGTCTGGACGAACGACCCGGGTTTCGGCAACTGACTGTCGTGCGCGAGGAAGAGCCAGGTGCGGCCGAACACCCGCTCGAGCTCCAGTTCGTAGATGTCCGGGTCGGTGTAGACGGTGGGGTTGAGCCGGCCGCCGGCGGGGTCGACCAGTGCATGGATGTCATTCATCGTCGGCTCCCACCGCGACGGCGCTGGGGACGTCGGCGAGAACCTGGTGGCCCCACGTGCTGGCCGACCGGTAGTGGCCGACGGTCCACGAGTCGTCGTCCACGAGTCTGCCGTTCCACCCGTACTCGATGGCGAATCCGGACGGTGTGGCCAGGTAGAACGAGGTCATCGCGTCGTTGGTGTGTTCCCCCAGGGCACGCACGACCTGTCCGGGCGTCTCCATCGCCAGATCGAGCGCACGCCCGACGGAGTCGAGGCGGCTGAGTTCGAGCATCAGATGGCCGATCCCCGGCCCGGGGCCCGGAATGGTCGCGAGGGCCACGGTGTGATGACGCGGATTGCAGTGCAGGAACACCGCGTTCGTGGGTCCGAAGGCGATGGTGTCGCTGGGGCGGAAGCCCAGCATCGACTGGTAGAACTCGGCGGATCGCTGCGCGTCGGACGCGAAGAGGAACACGTGCCCGAGGCCGAGATCGCCGGTCACGAAGTCGATTCCTCGCGGTGAGACGAACGGCGTGTGGTCGTGCGGATGGCCGAACACGACTTCGATCGAGTTGCCGTCGGGATCCGCGAAGGTGATGAGCCGCTGCACGTTCCGTGCGCGTGCCAGATCGGCGTCCTCCGAGACCGGGACCGAGTTCTCGTCCAGCCGGCGCACGAGCGCGTCGAGGTCCGCACTGGTCCGTGTCTCGAACCCGAGGGCGAGCAGGGCGTCCTCGCCGGCGGGACCGTCCTCGACCGTCAGCCGGTACTCGCGCTCGTCGAACCGGAAGCGGGCCTCGGTGGGGTCGTCGGACGGGGCGAGCTGGGCTCCGACGATGCGCGTGCCGAACTCCCTCCACTCGTCGACGGGGCCGCGCACCCGCAGGTATGCAAGAGCATTCACAGTGCTCACGGGACTTCCTTTCCTTGACATCTCAGATTCGGCCGCGCAGGAACAGCGTGCTGAGCTGGACGAATCGGTCGGCCTGTTCGATCTGCGCCCAGTGACCGCAGTGCGGCACAATGTGCAGGCGTGCGTTGGGGATTCGCCGGGCGAGCCATTCGCTGCTCTCAGCGGGAACCACGGAGTCCTCGCGGCCGTGGACGAGCAGGACGTCGTTGTCGATCCGCCGCAGCGACGTCTCCGGGACCCGCAGGCCGGGCAGACCGGGTCCGGGCCCGGGAAGCCCGAAGGTGAGGAGGTGGGATCGGCGCACGTCGGGCCGCAGCGCCGTCTCGAGCCGGTCCCGGGCGATCGCGTCGATCTCGGCGCCGAACAGGTCCGGGTCGTAGAGCATGTACGAGATCAGCTGCTTCATGCTCTCGAGCGTGGGGTCGTTGTAGAACTCGATGAGCTTGAGCAGTTCCCCGGTCGGAGCGGTGTTCCCGCCGCCGCCGGCGCCCATGCCGACGACCTTCCCGATCCGCTCCGGCGCGGCGGTCAGCATGTTCAGGGCGACGACCCCGCCCAGGGAGTTCCCCACGAGGTGCACCCGGTCCAGACCGAGGGCGTCGAGCAGGGCCAGGTTGCTCAGCACGAGCTGCCGGACACGTCCGCTCGGGGGGAGCTCGGCGGGGTGGCTCGAGTCGCCCCAGCCCACCTGGTCGATCACCAGGCAGTCGTAGTCGTCCGCGAATGCCGGAACGGTCGCGGCGTAGTTCGAC
Organism: Rhodococcus sp. P14; assembly: GCF_000256505.1. Lineage (NCBI taxonomy): Bacteria > Bacillati > Actinomycetota > Actinomycetes > Mycobacteriales > Nocardiaceae > Rhodococcus > Rhodococcus sp. P14. Next base: position 13,208 of record NZ_AJFC01000029.1, read on the forward strand.
AGGCCGGTCGCGCCGGGTCCCGATCCGTGCAGGAACAGGATCGCCTCCCCGGTGCGCGGGCCGGCCCGGTTGAGGCGGATGCGGAAGCCGCCGGCCTCCACGTCCGAGGTCTCCATCGTCGTCGTCATCGTCGTCCTCTCTGCGTGCGGTGGGGCACAGGCTTCGACGCGGTCCGGGGTGCGCGGCAGCCGCGCCCCGGCCCGGCCGGATGTAGATGGGAAGAATGGTCCGGTCTGTCGCGGATCACCCGGCGACATCGGCGGCGCGCGGGGCGCCCGAACGACCGAGTTGCCGGGCCACCCGGCGCAGATCGGTACCCGCGGACCGCAGAACCTCGTCCGGGACCGCACTTCTGTTCTCCGCCAGGATTTTTGCCGATCGCACGTCGCGTGGCTCGTCCAGGGCGGCTGCGGCGGCGATACGTCCGTCGCGCACCCAGAAGGCCACGAATCCCGGTTCGGTGGTGGACTCCCGGACGACCACCCGGTCGCCGGGCCGGCCGCGCCCGTACATCTGCAGGGTGTGCGCGTACTGGTGCGACCAGAAGTAGGGGATCTCACGATTGACGGTGGCCGTGCCGGCCATCGAGGCCCCGACGGCCGCACCGTGCCGGCGGGCCACGTCCCAGTGCTCGATGCGCCCCCGGCGACCCAGGTGGGGATTGACGTGCGCCGCGACGTCTCCGGCCGCCCAGATCCAGTCGCTGCTGCGGCCCAGGTCGTCGACCGTGATGCCGTCAGCGCAGGCTGTGCCCGCCTGCCTCGCCAGCGCGTCGTTGGGGACGACACCGCATCCGACGACGACGGTTGCCGCGTCCAGCCGTTCCCCGGTCGACAGCCGCACCGCCTCCACTGCGGACGAGCCCACGAACGCGTCGACCGTCCGGCGCGTCAGGATGCGCACCCCCCGTTCCGTGTGGAGCCGGCAGATGCGCCGGGCGATGTCCGGGCCGACGGCCGCCAGAAGCGGAAGATCGCCGAGTTCGACGACGGTGACGTCGATTCCGCGGTCCGCCGCGGATGCGGCGACCTCGAGGCCGACGAAGCCGCCGCCCACCACGACGAGCGGCCCCCCCGCGCTCAGCCGGGCGGCCAGGGCCGCGGCGTCGTCCGCATCCCGCAGCGTGAGGATGTTCCCGAGATCGGCCCCGGGGACGTCCAGCCGTCGTGCCGACACACCGGTGGCAAGCAGCACCCGGTCCGCGGCCAGCGCGTCCCCGTCGGCTGTGTCGATGCGCCGGTCCGCCGGTCGCAACCGGCGCACCCCGACACCGAGGCGCAACTCGACGTCCAGACGCCGGTACTCCGTCTCGGCCACGATTTCCCGCAGCCTGCGGTCGGCGAGGTACTCCTTCGACAGCGGCGGGCGTTCGTAGGGGGTGTGGGGGTCGGCGTCGACAACGGTGATTCGGCCGGCGAATCCGTTGTCTCTCATCGCGGATGCCGCGGCCAGGCCGGCAGCGCCGGCTCCGACGACGACGTGGTGCTCGATACGGGTCAAAGTGCCATCTCCTTCACGGAGCGGTTGGGATGTGCCCCACTCCGCAGGCATGTTGTACGGGTCACAGTAGGTCCGGGCGGTCACCGCCGTCCATCGACTGTTCCGTGCGCCGGAACTCCTTTCGCGACGACGGCGTGAAGTGTTACGTGGCTTCGTTTTTCCGAGCCCTGGACGCACGGATCCGCCGGAGCGTGGCCGTGGCCGGGCGTATGCTCACCGCATGCCTGTCGAACGATCCGGGCGCGCTCAGTACACCGACATCCTGACGGCTCTTCGCGACATCGTCGCGGCCGACAGCGCCGACGCCGTGGTGCGCGCCGCACTCACCTCGGCCCGCGCCACCGCGCGAGCCGACGCGGCGTTCTGGATGGACGCCCACGCGGACGGTCTCCGCATGGTGGCCGGGTCCGGTCTGAGTCAGCCCGAAGCCCATGCGCTGAGCCACATACCGCCCGACCGGGGGCTCGGGGGCGAGGTGCTGCGCAGCGGCGGGCCGGTGTCGACACCCGACTACGGCGCGGATCCCCGGGCGATCCCCCGGATGCGGCAGCTGCTGGAACGGGAGGGACTGGTCTCGGCGGCGGCGGTGCCCGTCAGCGGCGCCGGACACATCGACTCCGTGCTGTATGTGGTCTCGCGCGCACGCCGGCCGTTCGAGTCGGCGGAGCTGCGCGCGCTGGCCGGACTCGCCTCGATGGCCGGGGAACTGCGCGGGCGGGCCGCGGAACGAGCGCGGGTCGCGCAGTCCCTGCGGACGCTCGAGGACGACCGCGAGCGGACCCGCGCCGAGCGCGAGCTGTTCCTGGCCGCAGCCGAATCGATGCTCACCGGCGCCGGCGTCGACCACTGTCTCGAACTCGCCGGCGACACGCTGGGCGGGTCGCTGCACCTCGACGGGCCGAACGCCGGCCCCGCACAGCCGCCCGTCGACGGGCGCCGCACGACGGTGTGCGTGCGGCAGTTCCGCGTCCCCGGGACGGGCGACGCGACGCTGACCCTGCGGGGGGCCGCGGCCACCGGGGACGACTCGGTGCGCGTGCTGGCGGCTCTGGTCGGGATGGACCTGGCGCGGCACCGTGCCGCCCTCGAAACCGAGATCCGCCTGACCGATCACCTGGTCCGCAGTCTGCTGGACGGGTCGAAGGACGAGCTGCGCCGACTGTGGCATCGGGCGCTGCTGGTCGGGCTCGACCTCGGCGTCCCGCGCGCGGTCGTCGCCGTGGGAGGTGACCGGCCCGTGGATCGGGCACTGCTCGACACCCTGAGCCGACGGGTGCGCTCTCGGGTCCCCGACGCGCAGCTGACCACGTTCGAGGGCGACGCGTTCGTGCTGTGGCCGCTGCGCGGCCACGCGGAATCGTCCTCCCTCGCAACGCACCTCGCGACGATCGTCGAGGAGTGCCGCCCCCACGCGCTCGGCGCCGGCATCGGGCCGGTCTGCCGCCGGGCCGAGGACTATCCGGCGGCCGTGCGAGAGGCGCGTTTCGCGCTGCGCGTGGGCGTCCACGGACTGCACGAACGCACCGTCGTCACCGTCGAGTCGCTCGGAATGTACCGCCTCTTCGCACACGTCGGCGGGGTCGACGCCGTGGCGGCCGCGGCGGAGGAAACGTTGGCCCCCGTGCTCCGCGCGGACAGTCGCGACGGCTCCGACCTGCTGCACACACTGCAGACGTATCTGGAGAAGGACCGGCGCGCGGCGGAAACGGCCCGGGCACTGCACGTGCACGTGAACACGTTGCGCTACCGCATCGAACGTGTCGGCAAGCTGCTCCGCGTCGATCTCGACGACCCGGATGCGCGCTTCTTCCTGCTGCTCGCGCTGCGGCTGAGCACCGTCGTGGGACGCCGGGACGGCCACTGACGCGGGCCGCGCGACCGTACCCCCCAACCTTACTGGCGGGCGCCGCGGTCGGCGCCCTGGACGACGATGTCGGCGCGCAGCATCCGGTAGAGGGCGCCGATCTTGCGTTCGAGGTACGCGGCGTCCCCCCCGGATTCGATGACGGCACCGCGCACGAAGGTCACGCTGGTCAGCGCGAGTTCGACCGCGAGCGCGCGCGGGTCTCCCACTCCGCTCTCCCGCGCGAACGGTTCGACGACCGCCACCAGCTGGTCGCGGGCGTAGTCGGTGGCCGTGGCCACCACGGCGGCGAGCTCCGGGTCGGCCGCCCCGTGCCATACGATGTCCGCCTCGAGCTGGAAGTACGAGATGTGCTCGGCGATGGTCGCCGCCGCGGCCGACCAGTACGCGCGCATCGTCTCCTCGGAGGAACCGGAAATATCCACCGCCCTGGGCAGATTGGCGAAGAACCTGCGACTGCCCCGCTCGATCACCGCGGCGAGCAGGCCGGACTTGCTCTTGAAGTGATGGTAGATCGACCCGACGGGCAGCCCCGATGCACGCCGGATGTCCGCGATGGACGTCCGGTGGTAACCCCGAGCGGCCATCAACTGCTCCGCGACGTTCATCAGGTACTCGCGACTGCTCTGCGACGTCGCCTCCGCGCTGGACATGGATGCGGTCCCCCCTCCCTCGACTCGTCTATGCGGATGCGTAGCGCGCCCCGAGCGACCGGCCGATCGCGGCCGACGCCTCCCGCAGCGGCGAGACGAGTTGCTCGCCGCTGCCGTACCCGCTCGGGAACGCCACCGAGATCGCCGCGATCGCCTCGCCGCCCACCAGAACGGGAACCGCTATGCACGCCAAGCCTTTCGCCGCCTCCTCACGGTCGATCGCGTGCCCGCGGAGGCGGACGCCCTCGAGGCAGGCGTGCAGGTCGTCCGGACGCACGATCGTCGCGGGCGTTCGCGGGACGAGGGGGTGCGATCGCGACCCGTCGGGGTCCACCGGGGTGTGAGCGAGCAGCGCCTTGCCGACCGCCGTGGCATGAGCCGGCAACCTGCCGCCCACCGAGGCGGGGGTCGGGGTTGCACCGCCGGTCGTCTTCGCCAGATAGACCACGTCGTGTCCGTGCAGCACGGCAAGATTCACGGTCTGCCTGGTGGCCCGGTGGATTCGTTCGAGGAACGGCAGCGCGGCATCGCGCAGTTCGACCTCGGCGGAGCAGATCCCCACCGAGAACAGCCGCAGCCCCACCTGATAGCGGTCGTCGATGCGCTCGACGGCGCCCACCTCCTGCAGCATGGCCAGGAGGCGGTGCGTCGTGGACTTGGGCAACCCACTTCCGCGCGCAAGTTCGCTCAACGTCATCGACCGCCGGGACTGGGTGAACACGCCCAGGATCTCGAAGGCCCGGCCGAGCAACGATGCGGACGTCGCACGATCGTCCGGCGCCGAGACTGTGCGGCACCTCAGTCCGGGGCGAGGATCTTCTGCCATAGAAACGCCTCCAAGCTGGCTAGAACGATCGTTCCAACGAGGCTAGCGACCGGCCGGCACCCTGTCAACGGAGCGCACCCGCCCGCCTCCTGCGCCGCCTCGCCGGGCCCACCGCCTCGGGTCGATCCGCACAACACCCGGCCCGATCACTGGGCGAATCGTCCATTGAGCACCGACCCGGGTCCGGCAACAGTCGAAGCCATGACCTCCGAATCCCCCGCTCCCCCGGACCCGACCTCGGCGTCACGAAGTCATGTCGTGGTCGTCGGCGCCGGCCCCGTCGGACTCGTCGCCGCCCTCGCCGCGCACTCGCACGGTCTCCGGGCGACCGTCCTCGAGGCCGAGGGCAGCGACCGCCTCCGCGCCGGAAGCCGCGCGACCTACCTCTACCGCGAGACGCTGGACCAGCTCGACACCTTCTCCCCCGGCCTGGGCGCGCGACTCGCCCGCGAGGGCGTGACCTGGCCGCGCATCCGTTCGACGTACCACGGCCGCACCGTGTACGAACGGACCTTCCCGCGCGCACCCCACGGCGCGTTCGGCTCGAGCATCTCGCAGCGACTGCAGGAGCGGGCGATGCTCGAGCACGTCGAGGCGGCCGGGATTCCGATCCGGTGGAACACCCGGGTCGGCAGCGTGTCGTCCACCGCGGACGGGGTCGCGGTCCACCTCGTCGACGGCAGCACGATCGACGCGGACTACGTCGTCGCCGCCGACGGCGCGCACTCCGCGGTGCGCACGTCACTGGGAATCGAGATGGAAGGCCCCCGTTCCGACGCGTCCTTCGTCATCGTGGACGTCGACGAGGTGGCCGACGACCCGCTGCCCCTCGTGCGGGAGTTCCACTACCGGCACCCGGCCGTCGAGGGACGCAACGTCCTCGTCCTGCCCTTCCGGGGTGGGTGGCGTCTCGACCTGCAGGCGCGCCGAGACGACGACGTCGAGGCCCTCCAGTCGGCCGACGGCACCGCCGCCTGGGTCGCGGCCGTCCTCGGCGAACGCTACCGCGATCGCATCGCGTGGGTCTCGCGCTATCGATTCCATCGCGCGGTCGCCGCGCGATTCACCGACCCGCACAACCGTGTGTTCCTCGCGGGTGAAGCGGCGCACCTGTTCGCACCGTTCGGCGGCGGACGCGGGTTGAACTCCGGAGTGCGCGACGCGCAAGCCGCGATCGAGGCGTTCGCCGCCGCAGCGCGCGACGGCGGGGACGCCGCCGCTCGGGAACAGGTCGGTGCGGCCGGCGAGACACGCCGTCGCGCAGGGCATTTCAACGCCGATGCGGCCGGTGGCGCGCTCGCCCAGATGGAGGCGAACACCGTGCTCGACCGGGCCGCGCAATGGGGTGCGGCGTTCGCCGCGCGCTGGTGGAGCCGGCCGGGTATGTGGCTGGACAGCCGGGTGACATCCGGTTCCGCCGAACGCTTCTCACCGTCCACCCGCTTCTGACCACCACCGCACGCCGAGGACCATCATGATCGATCAACCGCACCCCGACCCCGGCACACCGAGCACCAGCCTCTGGGACGTGTTCGCCGGTCGCGCCGCCGCCCACCCCGATCGCGAGGCCGTCGTGCACGGTCCGTTCCGCTGCACCTACGGCGAACTGCGCGAACAGGCCGAACGCACCGCCGCCGGTCTCGAGGCGCTGGGGGTGCGCGCCGGCGACCGGGTCGGCATGCTCTCGTACCCGCGCCCCGAAGTCGTCGCCGTCTATCTCGCGTGCGCCCGGCTGGGCGCGATCTTCCTCGGGATCGGGACGCGGGTGAACGACAAGGAACTGGACTACATCCTCACGGACGCCACGCCCTTCGTCCTCGTCACCGTGGACCGATTCGAAGGCACGCAGTTCGGTGCCCTCGTCGATCGGGCCGCGGAACGCCACGACATTCGTGCCGTCGTCCATCTCGGTGACGAGCCGGGCGGGCCCTTGCCCTTCGAGGTGGCTCCCGCACGATCCGTCGTGCGGCCCGTCGATCCCGACGCCCCGCTGTCGATCGTCTACACGTCCGGGACGACGGGGGACCCGAAGGGCGCCGTCGTGACCCATCGCGGCATCCTCACCTTCTCCGCGCTCCTGCGCCACACCCCCGTCGAGGCGCCACGAATCCTGTCGCTCATGCCGATCGACCACATCGGCGGTCAGGGCAACGAGATCGTGTCCGCGATTCTGTCCGGCGGCACCCTCGTCCAGCTGCCGCGCTTCGACGCCGGCGCCGCGCTCACCGCGATCGAGCAGGAGAAGGTCACCCTCTGGCAGGGAGTCATCCAGACCATGCTCAACAGGCTCATGGCACACGATCGGTTCGAGACCGCGGACCTCGGCTCGCTCGAGCGGTTGTGGTGGGTCGGACCGTTGCCGGTGAGCCTGGCCGAACGCCTCGCCGCCCGCATCCCCGTCGTCGGCGCCTCCTACGGCATGACGGAGGTCGGGTGCATCACCATGACCGATCGGGACATCACTCCTGCGGATGCGACCCGCACCGTCGGCAAGCCGCTCGACGACGTCGACATCCGGATCGAACCGATCCCGGGGCACCACACCGGCGAACCCGGCGAGATCCTCGTACGCCGAAACCCGTTGATGCAAGGGTATTGGCGCAAGCCCGAGAAGACCGCCGAGGCGATCACGCCGACGGGCTGGCTGCGCACCGGCGATCTCGGGTACTTCGACGACTCGGGAAACCTTGTCCTGGCTGGACGTTCGAAGCTGCTCATCCGCTCCGGCGGCTACAACATCTCGCCGATGGAGATCGAGCAGATCGTCGAGAATCACCCCGGCATCCAGCTCGCCGCCGTGGCCGCCGTGCCGGATCCCGACCTCGGCGAGGCCGCCCACATGCTTGCGATCCCGGCGCCCGGGCACGCCCCGACCGAGGACGACGTGAAGAAGTTCCTTCGCGAGCGTCTCAGCTCCTACAAGATCCCCAAGAGCGTGCGGTTCTGCGACCGGATCCCGCTGCTCGCCAACTCCAAGCTCGACCGCCGGGGCGTGCAACAGATGCTCGACCCGAGAGCCGATACGCCCGCCCCCGTCCCGTCCCAGGAGGAACGATGATCGTCTTCGACAGCACCGCCGACCTCACCGACCACGTCGGCACGCACCTGGGCTCCAGTCCGTGGGTGACGATGGACCACCAGCACATCCGCGGATTCGGTGAAGCCACCCACGACTTCAACTGGATCCACTTCGACGCCGAGCGCGCCGCGGCCTCCCCGTTCGGCTCGATCATCGCGCACGGGTACCACACGTTGGCGCTGATCGGCGGGCTCATCCAGCAGACCATCGATACCTCCTTCTGCTCCGTCGGACTCAACTACGGCCTCGACCGAGTTCGCTTCCCCGCCGCGGTTCCGGTCGACTCGCGGGTGCGGCTGGACCTGCACCTGACCGACACCGTGCCCTTCGACGGTGGTGTCGATGCCGTCTACCGGTGCGTCATCGAGATCGAGGACGGCGACAAACCCGCCTGCGTCGCCGAGGTGATCTTCCGCTACTACGACTGACACCCACCTTCCGCCCCCTGCCTTCGGAGTACCCATGCCTGTCTTCCACGACGGTCTCGACGAGACCGTTCCTCCCCCCGGCCCGGTCGTCGAAACCGACGTCGTCGTCGTCGGATCCGGCCCCGCCGGGGCGTCGGCCGCGCTGTTCCTGTCCACCCTCGGCATCGACAACATCATGATCACCAAGTACCGGTGGACCGCCGACACGCCGCGCGCCCACATCACCAATCAGCGGACGATGGAGATCTTCCGTGACGTGGGCATCGAACAGCAGGTCCTTGCGGAGGCGTCCCCCCACGACATCATGGGCGACACCGTGTTCTGCACCGCCCTGGCCGGTGAGGAACTCGGGCGGATCCTGTCGTGGGGAACCCACCCCGCCCGCGAGGCCGACTACGTGCTCGCTTCGCCGTCCCTCAACTGCGACATCCCGCAGACGCACCTCGAGCCGATCCTCGTGAAGAACGCCACGGTCCGCGGTACGCAGACGCGGTTCTCGACCGAGTACCTCTCCCATTCCGAGGACGCCGACGGGGTCACCGTCCGGGTTCTCGATCGGCTCGACGGCCGCGAGTTCGACATCCGCGCCAGGTATCTGATCGGGGCGGACGGCGCCCGCTCCACGATCGCAAACGCCCTCCGGCTGCCGTTCGAGGGCCGGATGGACATTGCCGGTTCGATGAACATCACGTTCCGCGCCGACCTCACCGACCTCGTCGCGCACCGCCCCTCGGTGCTGTACTGGGTGGTGCAGCCCGGCTCGGATGTCGGCGGCATCGGCGCCGGACTCGTCCGTATGGTGCGCCCCTGGAACGAGTGGCTCGCCGTGTGGGGTTACGACATCGAACTGCCGGCACCGGAGATGAACGACGATCGCGCCCGGGAGATCGTCCGCACCATGATCGGTCGCGACGACATCGACGTCGAGATCACGGGCTACTCGCTGTGGGGCAACAACGAGATGTACGCCACGCACATGCAGACCCGCCGGGTCTTCATCGCCGGCGACGCCGCCCACCGGCACCCGCCGAGCAACGGCCTCGGCTCCAACACCTCCATCCAGGACTCCTACAACCTCGCCTGGAAGATCGCCGCCGTGCTGGAAGGACGCGCCGGTCCGGGACTGCTCGAGACCTACTCGGTCGAACGTGTCCCCGTCGCCGAGCAGATCGTCAAGCGGGCCAACAAGTCCAGTCGCGAGTTCGTGGGAATCTTCGAAGCCCTCGGCACGACCCGGGCGACGACGGTCGAACACATGCAGGCCGAACTCGCCGAACTCCGGGCCGACACACCCGAGGGCGCCGCCAAGAGGCAGGCGCTCGCGGCGGCGATGGAACTGAAGAACTACGAGTTCAACGCCCTCGGCGTGGAACTCGGGCAGAACTACGCCGGCTCCCCCGCGGTGGCCGGGGACGGGAGCGCCCCGCCCGTCCCCACCCGGGATCCGGAACTGCACTACGAGCCGCACACGTATCCCGGCGTGCGCCTGCCGCATTGCTGGGTGGGTGATTCGACGAGCAGGATGTCGACTCACGATCTGGCGCAGTACACGCAGTTCACGCTCCTCACCGGCAAGACCGGCCGGGCATGGGCCGGCGCGGCCGCGAAGGTCTCGGAGGAACTCGGCGTCGACGTGGTCCCGATCGTGATCGGAGCCGGCGAGCCGGTACAGGACCTGTACTTCGACTGGGGCAGGCTACGGGAGGTGGCGGAGGACGGTGCGGTCCTGGTCCGGCCGGACACCCACATCGGCTGGCGCGCACACCGCATGGCGGACGACCCGGTGACCGCACTGCGCGACGCCCTGCTCCGCATCCTGCACCGGCAGGCGTGACCGATGGGACTGTCGTTCACCCACGAAACCCGTCCGCAGCGCGTGGTGTTCGAAGCCGGAGGCGCACGCCGCCACCTCGCTGCCGAGATCGACCGGCTCGGCGCCGCGCGGGTCATGCTCGTGGCGTCGGCGGCGGAAGGCACCCTCGCCGACCGCGTCGTCGGGGACCTGCCGGTCGTTCGGCACTGGTCGGAGGTCCACCCGCACGTCCCCGTCGAGGTGGCGCGACGAGCACGGCGGGCCGCCGTCGACGCCGAGGCCGACGCCCTCGTCTGTGTCGGCGGAGGATCGGCCGTCGGCCTGGCCAAGGCCGTCGCGATGACCACCGCCCTGCCGATCGTGGCTGTGCCGACGACCTACGCCGGCTCGGAAGCGACCGACGTGTGGGGGCTGACCGACAACGGCGTGAAGACCACCGGCGCCGACAACGCGGTACTGCCCACCTCGGTCGTCTACGACTCCGAACTGACCGTCGGCCTGCCGGTCGATCTGAGTGTCGCCAGCGGCCTGAACGCGCTCGCCCACTGCGTCGACTCGCTGTGGGCCCCGCGCGCCGATCCGATCAATGCCGCGCTCTGCCTCGAGGGCGCCCGTGCTCTCGCCACCGGCCTGCCGGAGGTTGTCGCGGACCCGGACGGAATCGACGGCCGCGACCGCTGCCTGTACGGCGCGTACCTCGCCGCCGTGGGGTTCGCGTCGGCCGGCGCGGGCATGCACCACAAGATCTGCCACGTCCTCGGTGGCGCATACGGTCTGCCGCATGCGCAGACCCACGCCGTCGTGCTGCCCCACGTGCTGGCCCTCAACGCCGCGTCGCTCGGCACGCTCGGCCGGCGCCTCGCCGTCGCGCTGGGGTCCCCGACCCCGACGGATCCCGGTGCGGCCCCCGCTGCGCTCGACGAACTACGGCGGCGCCTGGACGCCCCGACGTCCCTCGCCGAGCTGGGGATGCGCGAGGCGGACCTGCCCGACGCGGTGCAGCGCTGCCTTGCCGCCGTCCCCGACACCGATCCCATGCCCGTCACGCCGCAGAACCTGACCGAGCTGCTCTACGCGGCGTGGTCGGGTCGGCAGACCCGGAGGACTCCGTGACCATCCCATCCGATCACCACCCGCTCCAGCCGCCCGCCCGTTCGGTCGACCCGGCGCCCTCCGTATCGCCCGAACAGGCACGACGCGAGCAGGATCTCGTCGACCGGGTCGTCGCGTCGTTCGACGACACCGAGTCGCCGCGCCTGCGTCAGCTCATGCAGGCACTCGTCCGGCATCTGCACGCGTACGTGCGCGAGGTTCGGCTCACCGAACAGGAATGGAGTACCGCGGTCGCCTTCCTCACCGAATGCGGACACGTCACCGACGACAAGCGCCAGGAGTTCGTCCTCCTGTCGGACGTCCTCGGGGTCTCGATGCAGACCATCGCCGTCGGCAACGAGACCGTCGGCGACGCCACCGCGGCGACCGTGTTCGGGCCGTTCTTCGTCGACGGGTCACCGCGCATCGAATCCGGCGGCGACCTGACGTTCGGCGCGAAGGGCCAACCGTGCCGAGTGCAGGGCACCGTCCGCGACCTCACCGGCCGGCCTGTGCCGGGGGCGCGCATCGAGGTGTGGGAGGCCGACGAGGACGGACTGTACGACGTGCAGTACCGCGACGATCGCGTCGCGGCGCGCGCTCACCTGTTCACCGGCGACGACGGCCGGTACAGCTTCTGGGGGCTGACCCCCACCCCCTACCCGATTCCGCACGACGGACCGGTCGGGCGGCTGCTCGAAGCCGCCGGACGCTCACCGATACGCGCGTCCCACCTGCACTTCATGGTGTCCGCGCCGGGGCTTCGAACGCTCGTCACCCACATCTTCGTCGACGGCTGCGACTACCTCGACCGCGACAGCGTGTTCGGTGTCGAGGACTCGCTCGTCAAGGACTTCGTCCGGCACTCGGCTCAGGAGCCGCCGCCGGACGGACACGACGTCGCGGGGCGCAGCTGGGCGAGCGTCGACTTCGACATCGTGCTCGCGCCCGCCGAGTAGGCGGGCCGCCCGGGTGCATCCGTCTGCTAGACGCGGACGGTGACGTCCGGGTTCTCGGGGATACGGATCCCGGCCTCGGCGAGACGCTGCGCGGCGTCCTCCGCGGTGGACGGCCGCCCGGCGGTCGCGTAGCTGCCGGTCGGCACCACCGAGTGCACGATGGTGTCCGGGTAGACGTGCACGAGGTTGAAGCCCTGGGCACCGTCGTGGCCGCGCTGGCACCCGGCCGGAACGTTGAGGTCCTGGGTGTAGCACGTCGAGGAGGCCACGGAAACGGGGATGTCGGCGAACGTCGCGGTCGTGGTGTAGTGCAGGTGCCCGGCGAGGATGGTGCGCACGTCGGTGTCGCGCAGCACCTCGGCGAGGCCCGCCTGGTCGCGCAGTTCGACGAGCACGGCCTGGTCGAACACGCTGGGCACCGGCGGGTGATGCATGGCGAGGATGGTGCCGAAGGGCGCCGACGTCTCGAGTTCCTGCGCCAGCCAGTTCAGCTGTTCCTGCGAGACCTCGCCGTGGTGGAAGCCGGGCACCGAGGTGTCGAGGGTGATGATGCGCAGGCCGTTGACGTGGTAGACGCGGTCGATCGGGCCGGTGGACGGCGCCTGATCGAGCAGCAGTTCCCGGAAGGTGGCGCGGTCGTCGTGGTTGCCCATGGCCCACACGATCTGCGCGCCGAGCGCCTGCGCGACGGGTTCGACGAGACCGCGCAGCTTCGCATAGGCGTCCGGCTGGCCGCGATCGGCGAGGTCGCCGGTGAACACGAGCGCATCGGGCTGCACCCCGGAGGCGCGGATGTCGGCGAGGATCTGCTGCACCCGGGCGTCGGCGTCGACCGTTCCGTAGAGCAACTCGTCGCCGCCGACGAGGTGGGTGTCGGTGATGTGCAGCAGGGTGTGCGACGGCCTCGGGTATTCGGCTATTCGCTCGGCCCCACGAGGGCTGCCCATGATCTCTCGCTTCCGTTCGCCGACGTGCTCAGGGGCACACGTCGAGTATGACGATAGTCGAACGGATTCGGGTTGCCCTCGGACACCCCGGAGTCGACGCGACGGCGAACGGGACGCGAACCTCGGGTGGCGTCACGCCAGGTGCGTCCCCAACGGCGTCGATTCCGGCTGGTCGAGCCGCCAGAACGTGCCACCGTCGCAGGTCTCGGTGTCGCCGCTGAGGTAGCTCGCAACAGCGACGGCGGCGGTGGTCGGGTCGGGGAACCGCCGACCTTCCATGGGGCCGGCCGTGATCTCGAGGGTCCCGGTGGTGGGATCGAACCGTCCCTTGACGCGGTAGCCGTCCCGGTCGGCCACCACCGACAGCCGCGGATCCTCGACGACCTCGGGTTCGGCCGACCCGCGCGCCTCGCCGGCGCTCGCCTTCCGTGCGCGGTTGCGGGCGAGCCGCTCCTGTTCGGCCTCGGCCGCGTCGTCGTCGGTGTAGCGGGTGGTGTCCTTGGCGGGTGTCAGGCCGAGCAGATCCCAGCAGTCCTTGCCGTGGGCGACGCTGCTGAGGGGGATGGCGTGGCTTCCCGTGTGCGTCCGGCCGGGGCCGTCGGACATCCAGATGTCGACCTCGGCGGCGATGCCCGCCGCGACCTCGTCGGACGGCAGGACGAAGTACTCCGCCGGGTCGCTTCCCAGATCGACGAACACCCAGAACTGCGACCCGGTGTCGTCGGTGTCGGGCAGGGCGTCCTGCCGGCGGGCCTGCCAGTCCCCGTCGATCCTGGTGCGGACACGGACGATGCAGCTGCTCCCGTCGACGCCCCACACCTGGACCGGGTTGCGCGGCAGGTGCTCGAGCTTCTCGGCGCGGCCTCCGCGCTGGATGACCTCGGAGATGAAGGCCTGGATCCCTCGACCGGCAGTGTCGTGCACTCGACTGCGTCCATTCCTGTGCTGCGCCCCGTACGCATCGGTGAGCTGTGTTGCGACGGGGTCCCGCGCCACGACTCGAGTTTCTGTACTCCAGAGTACGGGCAGGGGTTCGGCGGTCGCGGGCCGCCTCGGCCTCCGGCGGGTCGGGCCGGGTGCCGAGGCGACCTACAGCCTCCGCCGGCGAGGGGTAATTTCGCTGTCATGAGCACCACGTGGCAGGACCCGAAGGCCGTGAGCCTGATGCTCGACGACTGCGCCACCTGGGCGGTGGTCGGGCTCTCGGGCAACCCGGACCGCACCGCGTACCGGATCGCGCGGCTGCTCCAGGAGCGCGGCAAGCGGATCGTCCCCGTTCATCCGAGTGCGCCGACGGTGCTCGGCGAGCAGGGTTACGCATCCCTCGCGGACGTGCCGTTCCCGGTCGACGTCGTCGACGTGTTCCGCCGCTCGGAGTCGGCGGGCGAGTTCGCCGACCAGGCCGTCGCGATCGGCGCGAAGGGCGTGTGGTTCCAGCTCGGGGTGATCGACGAGGACGCGTTCGCGCGCACCACCGAGGCCGGGGTGGCGATGGTCATGGACACGTGCCCGGCGATCGAGTGGAACAAGCGGCGCGGCTGATGCTTGAAGGTGCGGTGCGTCCTTTGGGCTGCCCTGGCCGCCCAAAGGACGCACCGCTGCGGCGGTCGTCAGGTCGGACCGCCGGCGAGTGCCGTCGCGACGGCGCCGCCGAGCGCGACGTTGCCCCGGTAGACCTCGACGTTGACGTCGAGGCTGCGGCCGCCGGTGGCGCGGTGGAAGTGGTCGAGCAGGAACGGCGTCGTGTCCTTGCCGGCGACCCCGGCGCCCGCGGCCCGCTCCTCCGCCTCGTGCAGCACCCGCGCATGCAGTCCGGGGTCGAGCTGTGCGTCCTCCGAGACCGGATTCGCAAGCAGGACAGCGGATTTCAGGCCGAGTGCATCCCGGGCGCGGACCAGCTCGGCGACCTCGGCCGGGGAGTCGACGGAGTATTCGAGCGGGCAACCGCTGTCGCGGATGTAGAAGCCGGGGAAGCTCCGGGTGCGGTAGCCGACGACCGGAATGCTCAGCGTCTCGAGCCGCTCCAGCGTGGCCGGGATGTCGAGGATCGACTTGACGCCGGCGCTGACGACGAGGATCGGCACGGTGGACAGGGCGACCAGGTCGGCGGATTCGTCGAAGGTGCTCTGTGCGCCGCGGTGCACGCCCCCGAGCCCACCCGTCGCGAAGACCCCGACACCGGCGCGGTGCGCGAGCAGGGCCGTCGCCGCGACGGTGGTGCCGCCGGACAGCCGTCGTGCGACGACGATCGGCAGGTCGCGCACGCTCAGCTTCGTCACCGTCTCCGCCGTCGCGAGTTCGGTGATCTCGTCGGTGGACAGCCCGACGGTGGGGACGCCGCGGAGCACACCGACGGTGGCGGGGACGACGTCCGCCGCCCGCAACCGCGCCTCCGCCTCGAGCGCCACCTCGAGGTTGCGCGGACGCGGCAGGCCGTGGGTGAAGATCGTCGATTCCAGGGCCACCACCGGGCGGCGGGCCGCGACGGCGGCGCGCACCTCGTCGGATATCCGGATCACCGGGTCCATGCGGCTCCTCTCGTCGCCTGCAGCGTACCGGCACGGCGCCGAGGGTCCGGTCACCTCAGAGCAGTTCGCCGATTCCGCACACCGGCAAGTGGATCCACCCCTCCCGGACCGCGACGGCGTGCTGCGCCGCATCGGGCCGGACGGTTCTGCCGAGGGCGGCCGCGCGGGCGACGAGGCCGGCGACGACCGCATCGAACGCGTCGTCGGAGTCGACGCACAGGTCCCGGAAGCCGCCGAGCGTCAGTCCCGGCAGGGCCCGTTCCAGCGCAGCCACCGATGCGGCGCGCACCTCGCGGTTCTTCGCGCTCTTGTACCCCTTGAACGGCAGTCCCCAACCCTGCAGCGCGGCAGCGGGATACGCTTCCACCACCGCACCGTCGACGCGGTCGACCTCCACTCCGACGGCATCGAGTTCCGCGAGCAGGCCCGCACACCGGAGCGCCACGTGGGCGATGAGATCCGCGGACACGCTCAGCGGGACGATCCCCGTCCGGGCATGCACCACGCGGTCGGTCGACCGTCGCACCAGCGGGAGGCGTCCGGGCCGGCTGCTCAGGGCGCGTTCGCGCGAGTACTCGAGGCGGTGGTGCGCGCCGAGGAACTCGACGAACGCGTCGGGCCATCCGAAGGGCGCGTCGATCCCGCTCCGGTCTGCCGCGACGATCGCGGCCACGATCTCCGGGTCGGTCGCGCCGAGCCGCAGCGCCTGCACCGTCGCGGTGCCGTGCTCCCACGCGAGGGTGGCGACCGCCGTCTTCGCCGGCTCGGCCGCGAGATCGACACCTACCGTCTTCACGAACGTCACGGTATCCGCTGCCCGTCCCCGGAGCTTGCATCCGTACTGCGCACCGTGCATCCCCTCTGTCCCGCCACAACGGGTGCAAGCACGCCACAGGGAGTGCAAGCCGCCGGTACATCATCAGGCGCGCACAGCCGTGGACTACGTTCCGCATCCGTGCCACGGTGGAGGCGGATATCTCTTCCAGGAGGTGCAACACCATGGAGCACACCCAGCAGAACAGCGCCGCCCAGGAATGCCCGGACTGCCATGCGCTCGCCGCGGACCTCGCGGCGCACAAGCAATGGCACTCCCGGGTCGTTCACGACCTGGCTCTCGCCGTCGAGAAGGAAGTGGATCGACGGACCCGGACACCCTGACCGGGACCGCTCCCCGGTCCGGTTGCGTCAGCGGAAGGCGTCGCCCTTCGTCGTGAGCGCCCTGACCCGTTCGACGATCCTGTCCTGCAGCTTCTTCGGCGTGCGCCAGCGCATGGCGAGGCGGTCGTGGTCCATCGCGTGCTCGGCGACGATGTCCTCGAGCTGCTCGACATCGAGGGGCGCCAGCTTCTCGCGCAGGCCGGCCTCGCCGCCGTCACGGAACGGAACGAAGGGCCCCGGGGCACGTTTGCCGCACCCCCAGCGCCCTCGCCACTCGCTCGCTCGGCAAGGCACACCGGGACCCGGACGAATCCGGCGCCGGGCACCCGCGCACCCCCTAGATTCGAGGCAGTCGGCGACGGGAGGCCGCGTGCGCGAGGGACGGTGGTGGCGCTGGTGGCCGCTCGCGGCCGCGGCGGCGCTCGTCGTGCTGCTCGCGGTGACGAACGCGGTTCCGACGTGGCCGGGGCTGATCCACCTGGTGGCGTTACCCCCGCTGGACCAGTTCGCCGACCTGCGGCTCGTGCTGTCGCGGGCGCCGTCGTGGCCGGTGTTCCTGATGTTGCTCGCCGCCGTGTCCGCGGCGCGGGTCGCGCTCATGGCGTGGCTGCTGGGCGGTCTCGATGCCCGCCGCCTGCGATTCGCGGCCCTGTTCTACGCGGTCGCGTTCGGGCCGGTGCTGCTGGCGGCATTCGCCGACGCCACCGCCTACGCCGTCCTGTACTCCCGGCTGTTCTGGCCGGCCGTCGCCCTGGTCGGGGTGCTGGTGCTGACGCTCGGTCCGGTTCCGTGGCAGGGCACCGTACGGCTGCGGGAGGCGCTCGCACTGACCCGGCGGCGGGGGCTGCGCGTCGAGGTGACGCTGCCGTACTGCGCCGTGGTCCTGGCGCTGGGCGCCCTGGCCGAACGGGTCCCTGTCCTGACCGTGCCGCTCGTCCCGGTCTCGGCCGTCACGACCGGCCTGGCGATCCGGGCGATGCACCGCCCGGCACTGCGCCGGCCGGGGGCGGCCGTGAGCGCGTTCGTCGCGGCGCTGGTCGCCGTATCGATCGCTTTCGTCGCGACCCGCGGGTACGACGAGCCGGAACCCGGCCCGCCGCAACCGGGTTCGCTGCTGATCCTCTCGGGGATCAACTCGGCGTCGGGGCGGGGCGCGATCCACGCGACGGACGTACACCGCCTCGGCTACCGCTGCGAGCAGGTGTACTACTTCTCGTATGCCGGGCCGGGCGACGGGCAGCCGCAGCGGGACGCGACGTGCCCGATCCGCACGGGCGCCCCCTACGGACCGAGCGACACCCAGCGCCCGTTCCAGGAACAGGTCGATCTGTTCGTCGAGCAGGCGTCCGGGCTGCCTCGTCCGCTGGTGGTGGCCGCGCATTCGCACGCGGTGTGGGTGGTGTGGGAGGCCGTCGCCACCGGGCGGGCCGACGTCGACGCCCTGCTGCTCGTCGGCCCGTTCCCGAGCACCCCGACCGGCTACCCACCGCCCGGCGTGAACGCCCCCGGCCGCGTCTTCGCCGACCTGCTGCGCCTCGCCGCACCGGCCACCGACCTCGTCCGGTTCCACTTCGATCCGGAGACCCCGGCCGCCCGGGACCTGCTCGGCACGGCAGGTGCCGCGGAGTCCGTCCTCGCTCGGCCGCTGCCCGGGGCGGTGCGCGCCTCGAGCCTGCCCTCGGCCACCGATCTGCCGCTGATGCCGGACGGCCGGGAGCTCGACGTGGAGCGCAACGAGTGTCCCGCCCGCGTCGCCCACCCGTACCTGCCCAAGTCGGCGGCCTTCGAGGACGCCGCCATCCGGTTCCTGAACGGCCGGCCTCCCCCACCGTGCCCGCCGTGGCGGGACTGGGGTGCCGTGCTCGTGCGGCCGTTCGGGGTGCCGGCCGGGCAGGCGCTGCGCTGATCCCGAATTCCCCCGCGACGATCGCCGCCGAGGGGGATATTCGGAGGAGGCCACCACCGGTCCCGAACAACGGCATCGCCGGACGCAGCGCGGTGCTCACGACCAACGACCGCCACGACGAACGACTGCCACGACGAACGACTGCGGAGTACCCATGACACTGCTTCCCCGCCCCGGTCTGTCGGCGATCGTGACGGTTGCCGCCGCCGCACTCCTGTCCGTGTCGATGCCACCGAACGCCCCGGCCTTCGCGCCCGACGTCCACGGGACGATTCTGCGGGCAGCGCTGCCGCCGGCCCCCGGCGACGGGGGCGTCGACGACCTGGCACTCGCCGAGATCACCGGAAGCCTCCTCACCGGCACCGGCAACGAAGGCAGCGACCTGTTCCAGGGCGACGCCTTCCGGCACTTCGACAACGCCGCGGGGCCGGCGGACGTCTGCGACCGTGCCCGGGACGCGTGGAACTTCTTCGTGCCCGCCGTGATCGCCGGCGCGCAACCCGCCGGACCACCGGAGTTCCGCACCTCCGTGAACGGCTTCGGAGCCCGCAGCGCCTTCGGCGGCCTGACGCACGCCCTCGCCGACTTCTACTCCCACTCGAACTGGGTCGAGCTGGCCGTCGCCGCGAACCGGGCCCCGGGGCTCGCTCCGCTCTTCCCGACGTGCGATCCCGCCGCTCTTCC
>NZ_AJFC01000030.1:0-12165 GCF_000256505.1 Rhodococcus sp. P14
TCTTCGAGCTGACCCCGGCCAACGGTCTCGACGGCTGCCCGAGCGGTCCGCCCGCTCCCCCGGCCGGGTCGTCCGTCCCGCCGAGCGAGGGCCCGCCCGCCCCGCCCGCCTCGTTCGAGGAGTGTCACCTGACCCTGAACAAGGACGATCCGGGCACGCTCCGCGGCCGTGAGCCGGTCCCCGGACAGGACGGGACGACGTACCACCAGCTCGCGGTGCAACTCGCCGTCGAACACACCACCGCGCTGTACCGGGAGGTCCGTGGTCTCGTCGCCGGTTCCGTCCCCGGCGGTGTCGACGGAGAGTGCGTCACCGACAATCTGTTCCAGGCCGCGCGATTCGCGCCCTGTGCGGTCCCGGCGCCCACTTCCGTTTTCCCCGAACGTATTTCGGTACAGCCAGTCGGCGTTGCGCCGAGTCCGCCGGCATAGGGGCGAGACCGGCCGCACCGGGGCGGGGCCCCGGCCTCCGCCTTTCACCTCATCGCTGCCACCGCGGCCGGGGTGAGACCGTCCAAGCCGGGCAGCACCAGCCCGGCGAGGGCGAGCGCATCCGGGTCGGGTGGGTACCGGGGATGGGGAATCGCGATCACCCGCATGCCGGCCGCCGCCGCCGACCGCAGCCCATTGCTGGAATCCTCCACCGCCGCACACCGAGCCGGGTTCGTCCCGAGTCGCTCGGCCACCGTCAGGTAGATGTCGGGGGCCGGCTTCCCCCGCGCCACACCCTCGGTGGACAGCGCCACCGCGAACGCATCCCCCAGCGCTGCGGCGTCGAGCACGGCCTCGATCAGCGCCTGCGGGGACGAGCTGGCCAGCCCGAGCGGCCACCGCGCCGCCATCGCGCGCACCGCCTCGACCGCACCGGGAATCAGCGGCAACCGCTCGGCGTAGCGGGCGCCCATGCGCTCGATGACCAGCGCCGCCACGTCGTCGGGTGGCAGGCCGACACCGAGACCCTCACTGAGATACCTCGCCCACTCCGGGGTACTCATGCCCATCAACCGGCTCTGCGCATCGTCGGTCCAGCGGCCCCCGTGCTCGGCCACGACCTGCCGACGCACCTGCTCCCACAGCGGTTCGGAGTCGACCAGCACCCCGTCCAGGTCGAACACCACCGCTTCCACACCACCGTTGTCGGACACAGGACCAGTCTCGGCCACACCGCCCGCCGGCAGGACACCGACACGCAGACGAGCGGCACGACCGGCCCCTCGCCGCAGATGGGCCCGCGATCCCCGAACCCGCCGAGTGCCGGACACCCGAGGTGTTGTGCGCGCAGAATCGGATCCGACATGACGTCGCGGCGGGAGGAGCCCCGTGGACATCGGAGTGGTATTCCAGTGCAACCCGCCGGCGGCGCGGGTCGTGGAGCTGGCCCGGCAGGCGGAGACACACGGCTTCTCCCACGTGTGGACGTTCGACTCGCACCTGCTGTGGCAGGAGCCGTACGTCGTCCACAGCATGATCCTCGCCGCGACGCGCACCGTGACGGTGGGGCCGATGGTGACCAATCCGGCGACCCGCGACTGGACGGTCACGGCCTCGACCTTCGCCACGCTCAACGGCATGTTCGGCAACCGCACCGTCTGTGGGATCGGCCGGGGCGATTCGGCGGTGCGCACCCTCGGCGGCGCGCCGGCGACGCTGGCGACGCTCCGCGACGCGATCGAGGTCATCCGTGAGCTCGGCAACGGCCGTGAGGCCCGGGTGCGGGACGTGACAGTGCGCTTCCCGTGGGCAGAGACGTCGGCGCTCGAGGTGTGGGTGGCCGGGTACGGGCCGAAGGCGCTCGATCTGATCGGCCGGGTGGCCGACGGATTCATCCTGCAACTCGCGGATCCGGAGATCGCGAGGTGGACGATCCTGCGGGTCCGCGCGGCCGCCGAGGCGGCCGGTCGCGACCCGGCGGCGGTGACGATCTGCGCGGCGGCACCCGCCTATGTGACGGACGGATCCGCCGCGGCCCTCACGCATGCCCGCGAGCAGTGCCGCTGGTTCGGTGGGATGGTCGGGAATCACGCCGCGGACCTGGTGGCGCGGTACGGCACCGACAGCGACGTGCCGGAGGCGCTCACCCGCTACGTCGCCGGGCGTTCCGGGTACGACTACAACGAGCACGGCCGCGCCGGGAACCCGCACGCGGAGTTCGTGGCCGACGAGATCGTCGACCGCTTCTGCATCGTCGGCGACGCGGAGGAGCATCTGAACCGGCTGAGGGAACTCGAGGAGATCGGGGTGGACCAGTTCGCCGTGTACCTGCAGCACGACGCGAAGACGTCGACCCTCGAGGCATACGGGGAGACCGTGATCCCGGGGCTCGCGCCGCGGCCGGCCGCGACGACCGCCCAGCCGGCCGGCGAGCGAGTGAACCGTTCGCCCGGATAGCCGGCACGTCCGCTCATTGCGAGCGTCGCTCGGCTTCTGCGGATCACGCGATCGGCGCCGCATCGGCGCGTATCGTTCTCCGATGTATGCACGTCGTGAGGGGGACGACCGTGAGCGAAACAGTAGGGCTGGTGGTGTCCGGCGCGGGCGCCCGGGGGGCGTACGAGGCCGGGGCGATCGCATCGCTGCTGCCCCACCTGCCGCGGTCGGAGCGCCCGCCGATTCTGGTGGGAACCAGCGCCGGCGCGCTGAACGTCGTCGGATTGGCCGCCTTCGCCGGGGACGGGTACAAGTCCGCCACCCACAAGATCGTGAGCCTGTGGTCGACGGTGGGACTGGACGACGTCTTCGGGCCCGTCGGCACGCTGGTCGGCACCGGCCTGCGTTACCTCGGTCAGGCCGCCGGTCTGGACGTCACGCTGCCGAGCCTTCTCGACACCGAGCGCATGCGCGACCTGCTGGCATCTCTCATCTGCTGGGAGGACCTGCACGCCAACATCCGCAGCGGGGCCATCGGGGCGGTCGCGGTGACGGCGACCTCCGTCGCCACCCGCGGCACCGTGGTCTTCGTCGAGAAACACCCGTCGGTGCCGCTGCCCGACTACGACGAACAACGCAACATCACCTACGTCGAGACGGAACTGTCCGTCGAGCACGTACTGGCCTCGGCGGCGGTGCCGGTGCTGTTCCGGCCCGTCCGGGTCACCGAACCGGCGGCGTGGGCGGGCTGGTACGTCGACGGTGGTCTGCAGCTCAACACCCCGCTGAAGCCGGCCCTCGCCCTCGGCGCGGACACCCTCGGAGTCGTCGCGACCCAGCCGCGGCACTGGATCGAACTGCCTGCCGCCGATCTCGCGCCTGGCGACGACGAGCCACCCGACGTGTTCGGTGCCGCCGCACTCGTCCTGCGCGCCGTCCTCTCGGACCGCATGATCGAAGACCTGCACCAGCTCGAGGTCCGCAACGACCGGTTGATGCGCATCCGCGCAGCCGGAGTGGACAGCGCGGACGTGACCTCGGATCGGGAGATCGAGGTGCGGTTCGCGGGCCCGTCGCTCGAGCAGGCATACGACCTCGGCCGGCTCGCCTACGACATCTACAGCGAGAAGGGCGCGGGGGTGGGCGGCCTGCGCCACCCCTGGCTGTCGGTGCTGGGCCGCCTCGTGGGAGGAACCCGCGAGGACCACGGCGACCTGCTGAGCTTCCTGCTCTTCGACCCGGACTTCACCTCCGCCGCAGCCGAACTCGGACTCGCGGCAACGCACGAGCCGCCGGGTCTCGAGCGACCGTCCCGCGCCTCTCCGTAGCCCGACGAAACGACATGCTCGCTCGGCCCGCGGGGGGTCACCACGCCAGGGATGCGACGGTGTACAGCATCTTCCGCCCCATGACGAACGTGATCGGTTCCATCAGCGTCGGGCCGAACGCGAGCCGGCTCCCGAGCGACGGACCGTAGCGTCCCCGGCCGTGTTCGACGAGGCGGGTGCCCCCGCTCGGGGCCGGACGCAGGTGGAACGACCACAGGAATGCGTCGCCGGTCTGCTCCGTTGCGCCGTGCAGGACGAGATCGCGGTTCGGCTCGAGCACCGCGACGGTGAGCGGTGGGGCCTTGGGGTGCTGGCGGATCGGGTCGCCGACGGCGAGGTGCTGCAGGTCGGGGCGGATCGCGGTGGCATTGGTGATGCGGCAGCCGATGAGGTTCTCGAGGCCCTCGTAGCTGTAGAAGCCGCCGCGGCCCTGACCGATCTGCACGATCCACGGCCACACCCGCTCCGGCGGCGCGTCGACCGTGACAGCGCGGGTGAAGCCCCAGTCCGGGGCGGGGACCAGGTCGTCGCCCGGATACTGCGCGGCCAGTTCCCCGGCGGTGGCGCCCCAGGTGGTGCGCCACCGCCGCAGGATCCGGGTGGTGAGCAGGTGGAACGCGATGAGCAGGGCACCGCCCACCGACTCGGACAGCGAGCGCAGCCGCCCCATCAGTCTCCCGGCGTCGCCGTCAGCAGCACCTTGAGCGCACCGGTCTCGGCGGCCCGGCCGAACACGTCGTAGGCCTCCTCGAACTCGTCGAGGGCGAACCGGTGGGTGATCATCGGCGAGGTGTCGAGCTTGCCGCTGCGGACCAGGCCGATCAGCGTCGGGGTCGAGTGCGTGTCGACGAGCCCGGTGGTGATGGTGAGGTCCTTGATCCAGATGCTCTCGAGGTGCAGCGTGGCCGGCGCACCGTGGACGCCGATGTTGGCGACGTGGCCGCCCGGTCGCACCAGCTCGACGGCCTGTTCGAACGTCGCGGGCACGCCGACGGCCTCCATGGTGACGTCCGCGCCGAGACCGTCGGTCAGGTCGCGGACGACGGCGGCGACGTCGTCGCGGCCGGGGTTGAGTACCAGGTCCGCGCCGAGTTCCCGGGCCGCCTCGAGCCGACTGTCGGCGAGGTCGACCGCGACGACGTGGCTCGGGCTCAGCAGCCGGGTGGCGAGAATCGCGGCGAGACCGATGGGGCCGGCACCGACGATCACGACGACGTCGGCGGGGCGCACGCATCCGTTGAGCACGCCGACCTCGTAGGAGGTGGGCAGGATGTCCGCGAGCATGAGCATCTGCTCGTCACTCACCCCCTCGGGCACGCGGTGGGTGGAGTTGTCCGCGAACGGAACTCGCACGAGTTCGGCCTGGGTGCCGTCGATGAGGTGGCCGAGGATCCAGCCACCGCCGCCGAGGCACTGGCCGTAGCGACCCTCGCGGCAGAAGCGGCAGCGGCCGCACGAGGTGATGCACGAGACGAGGACTCGGTCGCCGGGTGCGAGGTTCTGCACGCTCGGCCCGACCTCGACGACGGTGCCGACGGCCTCGTGCCCGAGGATGCGCCCGTCGGTGACCTCAGGGACGTCGCCGCCGAGGATGTGCAGGTCGGTGCCGCAGATGGTGACCGCGTCGACGCGGACGATCGCGTCGGTGGGGTCCGTGATTCGGGGGTCGGGGACGTCCTCCCAGGAGCGTTTGCCCGGACCGTGGAACACCAGTGCCTTCATTGGTTCGGCCCTTTCGCCGATCGGTGGGTGCCGGGTCCAGCGTCTCACCCGCAGCGCCGTCGGAAAATGGCCATTGGGCCTCGAATCGGGCGGGTGGAGGTCCCACCGGGGCGGATCAGTGGCCGGCGACGATCGCGAGCCGGTCGGTGCCCGGGTTCGCCTCGACCAGGGCCTCGGGGGTGCCGTACCCGTCGACCTCGACGACGGGCGCGCGGTCGACGGTGGCGCGCACGACGGCGCCGTCGGACATGAAGACGATCAGACCCTGACCCGTGGTCTGCGGGAGGTTTTCCCACACGGTGCCGGTCAGGCCGAGGTCCCGGTTGATCGAGCTCATCAGCAGGGGCATCGAGAAGCGGTACATGCGGTCCCACGACCCCGGCGGCAGCCCGGCCCCCTCGGCGACGGAGGACAGGGAGCGGGGCTCACCGCTGAGCAACACCGTGTCGAACTCCGCTTCGAGGATCGGGTCGTCCTGCACCCGGACCGTGTCACCCGATCCGCCGCATCCGGCGAGCACGAGCACGGCAGCCGGCAGCACCGCCGTCACCAGGCCCTTCGCCATCGGCATCGTGTGCAGCACCCGGTCACCCCCCAGTCGCTTCGCTCGAGAACGCGTGAAAGCTACAGCACCGGGCGCTCGCGGAGCAGGGGCGTCGGGCCACGTCGGAACCGTCGACGAGAAGGTCTGTGACCGCTGACAATCCGGCGGTTCTACTCCCGCGCGGTGAGCTCCGCGATGTCGCCGTGCAGCTCCGACCGGAGCGAGCCCATCAGCTCCGCGGCGATCCCGAACTGATCGCCGACGAAGTGGGTGTTGTCGGCCGAGAGCTCCCGCGCTCCCGAGCGGCCGATGAGGGAGTCGATCCGCTCGTCGAGGCTGGCGGTGCGGGCCTCGACCTCGGCGGTGCGCAACTGCATCTCGGCGACGGTGAGCAGCTCGCCGATGCGTGCCAGGGCCGCCACCCGGTCCAGGAGCTGATCCCACACCGGTTCGAGGGCGGCGATGCGCGCATCGACGGCCGCACGAGCGGACGGGGCCGCGCGGCGGGCGTCGGCGAGTTCGGCGAGCAGGCCGCGCAGCGTGACGGTGTCGACGGCGATCTGGGTCAGCTCGTCGGCGAGATCGAGCTGGGACCGCTGCACCGCGAGGTGCTCGGACCGCCACGCGGTGGAACCTTCGATGCGGTCGTAGAGGGTGCCGGCGAGGAACAGCAGGGTGTCGTACCGGTCGACGAAGTGGTCGTCGTCGGGCACCTGCCGGCCGAGGGCGTCGGCGGCGCGACGTCCCGCGGCGGCCGCCGCGGTGCCGTCCGACCAGCGCGTCACGCGGTCGACGGCCACGCCGAGCACCGCACCGCGCACCTGATCGGCCATCTTCTCGGGGACGGGCGCGGGCGTGTGCTGCAACGCCGCGAACAGGGCGTCGCGCTGGTGCGGGTCGAGGTGCACGCCGTCGCGTCGTTCCCGCCGCACGGCCCGCACGCCCTGCGCGTAGTGCCGGCCGGAGACGGTGAGCGTGTAGTGGGCGTTGCGCAGCCGCTTGGCCAGTTCCCCCGCCCGGTACTCGAACACCAGCCGGGCGGCGCCGGGGCGCAGGTCGGCAGCCCGCACCGTGAGACGGGCGTGCTCGTCCGTGAGGTGCCGCAACGCACCGAAACCGCCGAGGGTCGGCAGCCCGCGCCCGATCCGGCGGCGCCGGGCCAGGATGTCGCGGGTCTCGTCGTCGAGACGGCCGGCGGCCAGGCACAGGGCGGCGGCGTCCGACAGCGGGGCGTGCCGGCCGTCGAGCCGGTGCTGCTCGCACCAGCGGCGCACCTGCGCGGCCATCCGCTCGCGGCGCTGCTCGGCCGGTTCGAACCCGACCGGGAACTGTGGGGCGTCGGACATCGGGACCTCCTCGTGGCGTCCGGACCTCTCCACTGTTCCAGAAATCCCGGTGCCGCGGCGGGGGCGCCGGTCAGGCGAGGAATTCGGCGACGGCGTCGACGGCGGCGCGCTGGGCCCGGCCCTGCCCGGCCGGGGTGCCGCCGAAGGCGATGCCGCCGGTCCACTGGGCGTCGCCGGGGAACATGCCGAGACGGATGAGGTGGCCGGCGTCGTCGACGGACAGGTGCCGGTCGCGGCCGTCGCCGCGGCGGGCGAGCAGTGCGCCCGCCATGTCGGTGGACGGCCACAGCTGGTCGTCGGTGCCGGTGATGCACAGGATCGGGGCGTCGACCTTCTCGGCCCGCAGGTGGGCGGGGCCGGGTGCGTCGCGCAGTCCCGCGCGGTAGGCGTCGGCCAGGCGCAGCAGCGACGGCCGGTGCCGGGCGACGTCGCGGCCGGCCCGCCAGGCGTTGCGGATCATCTGCGGCATCAGCGCGGAGCTCGGCAGCGGCGCCCAGGGCTGGGCCTCGCCACCGAGGGTCCACGAGGGGGTGTCCGGGATCTCACCGTCCGGGCCGAGCCCCTGCCACGCGACGGAGCTGGGACTGATCAGCACCAGCGCCCGCAGCGGCGTGCCGTCGGCGGCGACGGCGGCGAGGAGCCCCTCGGCTCCCCGGGAGATGCCCACGGCGGCGATGCTGCCGATCTCGGGGCGGCCGGCGAGGTGGCGCAGCGCGCCGGTGAAACGCTCGAGCGGCACGTCGGCGACCTCGGAGTTCTCGTCGAGCCACGAGTAGGCGAGGGCGACGTGGCCGTGCGAGGCGAGGACGGCGATGGTGGCGCGCTGGGAGTCGACGCCGCCCTCGGAGCCGCCGACGCACAGCACCGCCGGCCACCCGCGGGGCGGCGTCGGGCCGTCCGGGCGGGCGAGCAGGCCGGGGCGGCCGTCGATGTCGAGGTCCTCGACGGTCACCCCCGGTGCGGCGTCGGCGCGGATCACCGTGCGTCGCGCGGTGTGGGGGCCGTCGGTGACGGTGAGCGTGACCGGCCACCGGCCGGGCGGGGGGACGAACAGGTCGGGCACGCGGTCGGGTTCGTCGAACCGCATGTCCCACAACGGTTCGTCGACGACGTCGACACTGCCGTCGTAGGTGCGGCAGGACCGCCAGCGGGCGCCGAACATGTCGGTGCCCTCCGCGGTGACGGTGATCGTCGCGTCGGGCCGCGATCCGGCGACGGTGAGCCGGAACGGTTCGTCGTGCCGGGACTGCCGCGGTGCGACGAGGTGGACGCGGGCGGAGTCGAGGTCCGGCGGTGGTGCGGCCGGGGATTCGGGTTCGGGGTGCGGGTTCGCGGTGGCGGCGAGCGTGGAGTTCGTGTCGAACCATTTGGGGAACAGGGCCGAGGCCAGCCCGGCCGCGCCCAGGACGACGAACGGGACGACCCAGTAGCCGACGACGGACAGCGCGTCGGTCTCGTCGCGGACGGTGGCGTCTCCGTCGACGATCGGTGGGATCAGCGAGGACACGGTCATCACGGCGAAGGCGGCGGCCCACATCCACGTCATCGCGGTGGTGACGTACCGGAATCCGCCGGCGGCCGCGGTCGCGGGATCGACTGTCTCGACGGCGTATTCGCGTACGAAGGGCCGTCCGGCGAGGATGCCGCCGAGGACGACGAGCAGCAGTCCGAGGTTGCCGATCGGTTGCAGCCAGCGTTCGAGGACGGCGTCGTCGAGGGTGAGTGCGGCGACGAGCAGCAGCGCGAAGACCACGACGGTGCCGACGTCGAGGGAGCGCCACGGCTTTCCGCGCATGCGCTGCACGAGCGGGCCGGCGGCGGCGAGGACGAGGGCTGCAGCCACGGCGGTGACGAACCCGGTGTTGCCGACGAGGATCCAGTACAGGATCCACGGCGCGAATCCGACGACGAGGGACATTCGCGGATTGTCTCCCGCCGCCGGGACGCGTGGGAGCTCTTCCGCGATACGCCTCAGGTCTTCACGGGTACGTAGATCACCGTGCGGATCTCCTCCGCGGGAGTGCCCGGCGGGCTCCAGTACTCCTCCCACGCGGTGCTCAGGTCGAGATCGTGGCCCTCCCGGGCGGCCCAGGCGGCGAGGGCCTCGTAGGTGTGCTCGAGCGTGTCGTAGGGACCGAGGTGGGTCTCGGTCGCGACGTCACCGGCGGGCAGGTCGACCGGGACCACGTGGCCGTCGCCGTCGACGGGGTCGGCGACCTCGAAGCCGGCGGCGCCGTCGAAGCCGTCCTCGGTGAAGTTGCGGTAGTAGGCGAAGGCCGGGCCGGACGGCGGCGTGCCCGCGCCCGCCAGGTACCGCTCGACGGCGCCGTACGCCTCGCCGATGTGTTCACCGATGTGGGCCAAGTCGGTGTGGAATTCCACGGCGGCCAGGTGCCTGGCCGGGGCGTGCACGATCTCGGGCATTCATCCTCCCCTGTCGAAGCCTGGAGTCACGATAGGCGATGCGCCGGTGGGCCCGATGTGACATCGCGTCGATGTGATCGAACCGGTGTGACATTCGGCCGCACCCGCGGGCACCCCGGGCACCCGCGAGCACCCCGGGCGGCCGTGACAATCGTCACAGCGGGTTTCCGCCCGCCCGCGCCGCCGGAGCGTGGAGGCGAGGGACCCGGCATCCGCCGGCGCGTGTCCGTTTCGACCTTTTCGAGGGGTGGATGCCGGTCCGATACTGGACAATTGGCGTAGGCGGGGGTGTTCGCGGGCCCGGCGGCACCGGGCCCGAAAAATCAACGGGCCGAATGTTACTGCCCGGTGTTACCCGACGGTATTCGTGAGCGCGGCCGAATCGAACCGAGTCCGCGCCACATTCCGGGATCGGAAAACAGCTTCCGCCAACATCTTTCACCGATTCATCCGACGAGAGCCACCGAACCCGGACCCCGAGGCCCTAAAACGTGACAAACCCTCATGTTTCCTTCATGCTGTTAGCGGAAGGATCGTCCCCACCGGGGGGCACTCGGCCGTCGACGACGACGGTCCGCGGGACGAGGCCGACCGCCTGTCCGCCGACTCCCAGGCACCCGCCGGGACAGTCGGCGCACACGTCCGCACGCATACGCCGACACGAGGAGCCGACCGATACATGTTCTTGCTCGCGTTATCAACCCGTGACGTGGGCCTCGGCATCGGTTAACTTTCTTCACTCACTGGCGAGAAGCTTCGACGAGCGTCGCACGAGCGCGCACAAACCTGGAGAACGGTGGCAACGAGTATGTTCAAACGGATCGCGGTGGTCAACCGAGGTGAGGCGGCAGTACGTCTCATCAGAGCAGTCCGGGAGCTCAACTCCGAGCACGACTACGACATCAAGACGATCGCCCTGCACACCGAGGCCGAGCGGCGGGCGATGTTCGTCCGCCAGGCCGACGAGGACGTCACCCTGCGGCCGTCCACCACGGCCGCCACCCCCTACCTCGACCATGCCGAACTCGAGCGCGCCCTCCTCGAGGCCGAGGCCGACGCCGTGTGGGTCGGCTGGGGCTTCGTCGCCGAAGATCCCGCCTTCGCCGAGGTCTGCGCCCGCCTGAACATCACCTTCATCGGCCCGTCGGCCGAGGCCATGCGCCTGCTCGGCGACAAGGTCGAGGCCAAGCTGCTCGCCGAGAAGGTCGGCGTGCCGGTCGCCCCGTGGTCGGGTGGACCGGTCGAGACCCGCGCCGACGCCCGCCGGCACGCGCAGGCCATCGGCTACCCGCTGATCATCAAGGCCCGCTCCGGCGGCGGCGGCCGCGGCATCCGCAAGGTGTACTCCGAGGACGAGCTCGAGCTCGCCCTCGAGCGCACCCAGGGCGAGGCCGAGCGCTCGTTCGGCGACCCCGTGGTGTTCATCGAGCGTCTCGTCACCGACGCCCGCCACGTCGAGGTCCAGGTCATCGCCGACGCCCACGGCAACGTCTGGGCGCCGGGCGTGCGCGACTGCTCCATCCAGCGCAAGAACCAGAAGGTCATCGAGGAGTCGGCGTCGCCGCTGCTGACCAAGGAGCAGGCCGACCACCTGCGCTCGGTCTCCGCCGACCTCGTGCGCGCCGCCGGCTACTGCGGCGCCGGCACCGTCGAGTACCTCTACCAGCCCGACCTGAAGATCTTCACCTTCCTCGAGGTCAACACCCGCCTGCAGGTCGAACACCCCATCACCGAGGCCACCACCGGCATCGACCTGGTCAAGCTGCAGATCCTCGTGGCCTCCGGGGAGACGCTGCCCGGCGACTGCCCGCCCGAGTTCGGCCACGCCGTCGAGGCCCGGCTCAACGCCGAGGACGCCGACAACGGCTTCGCCCCCGCCCCCGGCTCCGTGCAGCTGCTCAAGTTCCCGCTCGGGTCCGGCCTGCGCGTCGACACCGGCATCGCCCAGGGCGACGTCATCCCGCCGGACTACGACTCGATGGTCGCCAAGATCATCGCGTGGGGCCGCGACCGCGACGAGGCCCTGGCCCGCCTGCGCACCGCGCTGCGCGAGACCACCGTCGTCCTCGAGGGCGGCACCACCACCAAGTCGTTCCTGCTCGACCTGCTCGACCGCGACGAGGTGATCTCCGCCTCGGCCGACACCGGCTGGCTCGACCGCACCGGCGCCGGCACCGCCACCGGGCCGTCCCGGGTGGCCGACATCGCGCTGATCGCCACCGCCGTCGACGTCTACGACGCCGAGGAGACCCACGAGCGCGCCGCGTTCCTCACCTCCGCCCGCGGTGGCCGCCCCCGCGCCCGGCACTCCGTCGGCCGCAAGGTCGAGCTGAGCTACCAGGGCCAGGCGTACGAGCTGCTCGTCGGACAGGTCGGCCCGCACCGCTACCGCGTCGACGCCGGCAATGGCGAACTCGAGGGGGGCGTCGACCGGC